>NZ_LN831051.1:904700-1206267 GCF_001457635.1 Streptococcus pneumoniae | reverse complement strand
AGATGGCTGGTACCACACCCTCGATAAAGACAAGAGCCTCTTTGTCAAAGTTGTAACCGTATTGTGTAGCTTCCCACTTTTGAATTTCCTTAATTAAGTCTTCACTGGCATAGGTATAACCATAAACCAGTTGGTCTGCGTAAGTTTGCACGGCTTGGCGGATTTCAGGCAAGACCACAAAGTCCATATCCGCTATCCAAGCTGGTAGAACTTCACTATCCGTTTCTGTTTCTTTCCATTTATAGGTATGGTGCCCTAAACGGTTGGGCAGGCTTGTAAAATCATATTTTCCCATCTTTGTCTTATCCTTCTAAGGCTTGGCGCAAATCTGCAATCAAATCTCTAGCATCCTCAATCCCAATAGACAAACGCAAGAGGTCATCTGTCAAACCATAAGAATGGCGTACTTCTGCTGGAATATCAGCATGAGTTTGAGTCGTTGGATAAGTAATAAGACTTTCCACTCCGCCCAAACTTTCCGCAAAAGAGAAGACCTTGAGACTGTTCAAAATATGAGGAATGCGTGTTTCATCGGCTACTTTAAAGGAAATCATGCCTCCACGACCAGTGTAGAGAACTTCCTTAACTGCTGGAGAATCCTTCAAAAAGGCAACCACTTCTTGGGCGTTAGCTGTTGAGCGCTCCATACGAAGAGATAAGGTCTTGAGACCACGAAGCAACTGGTAGCTGTCAAATGGAGACAAGACTGCCCCTGTTGTATTGAGATTGTAAAAAAGCTTCTCGTATAGTTCTAAACTATTGGTCACAACCACTCCAGCCAAGACATCATTGTGGCCTGCTAGATACTTGGTTGCTGAATGGAGAACGATATCTGCTCCATCTTCAATCGGACGTTGGTAGATAGGGCTATAGAAGGTATTGTCCACCACCACTTTGGCACCCTTAGCATGAGCCAATTTTGCTAGTTTTTCGATATCAAATTCCAACATCAAGGGATTGGTTGGGGTTTCGATATAGAGAACATCCACATCCTTTTCTAACTCGGCAATCAACTCTTCTTCTGTATTGGCATAGGTAAAATGGAAACGACCTTCCTGCTCCACTTGGTTAAACCAGCGAAAAGAACCACCGTAAAGATCACGCACTGCCAAGACCTTACTTCCTACTGGAAAGACGCTAAAGGCCAGTACAATAGCTGACATCCCTGAGCTAGTCGCTAGGGCATAGTCTGCTGACTCAATAGCCGCCAAGACTTCCTCAGCCTTACTACGAGTTGGATTTTTAGTGCGCGTATAGTCAAACCCAGTAGATCGACCAAACTCTGGATGCTGATAGGTCGTTGAAAAATGAAGCGGTGTCACCAATGCACCTGTCGCTTCATCTGACTTAATACCCGCCTGGGCCAAAATTGTGTTAATGTGTAATTCCTTGCTCATACAATACCTCCAAATCTATAGTAACTATTGTACCACTTATTTTCATCAACTCATTTTCTTCTTTTCAAGAGCTAGTTATAGTTTCAAACTATATAAAAAGGGAGTTTTTCCTGCTCCCTTTAATAGACTATAAAATGGTGAATCTCAAAAGACACCTTCACTCTATCATTTGCTCCTGCACAAAACGAGCATAACGCTCATGATTTTCCAGTAGTTCCTTATGAGTTCCTGAGCCAGTGATTTTCCCCTCCTCTAAGAAGAAAATACAATCCACATCTTTTACCGTTGACAAACGATGCGCTATAATCACAACCGTCTTCTCCTTTAATACAGAATAGAGGCTACTGATAATCGCATACTCAGAATCCGCATCAAGATTAGCAGTGGCTTCATCAAATATAAGAATTTCAGCATCTTTTAAGTAGGCTCTAGCTATTTGAAGTCTTTGGCTTTGCCCCCCTGACAAGAGTCGTCCGCGTTCACCAACTTCAGTATCTAGTCCCTCTTTCATGGAGCGAATCTCATCACCTAGTGATACTAAGTCTAGCACTTTCATCAATTCATCATCAGTTACTAAGCGATTCAAACCGAGACAAAGATTGTCACGAATACTGCCAGATAAGACTGCATTATTTTGTGAAACCCAAGCGATTTTACTTCTCCATTCTTTTAAGTTAAAATCATATATACTTGATTGCTCCATTAGAATATCTCCTGAAAGCGGTTTATAAAACCGCTCTAACAAACGCACAATCGTTGATTTTCCTGATCCAGATGGTCCAACAAAAGCAATTTTTTGCCCCTTGAAAATTGAACAAGTAATATCCTTTAAGACAGGTCGATTTTCATCATAACCAAAATAGACATGGTTAAAATTCAACCCTTGTCCTGATACCGATTTTCCTCACTCAAATTTTTCTTTAGGAACTGCAAGCAAGTTCTCCAGTGCAACTGAAGATCCCTTGCTCCTAGAATAAACAGTTACAAAATTAGCTATATTACTAATAGGATTAAGTAATTGAAAGAGGTAAATCAAAAACGAAACCAAGGTTCCCACAGATATATATCCTGCGCTGACCCGATAACCCCCATAGGTTAGCATCACAGCTATAGTCGCAAAGATAAATAAGAGAGCAAACGGGGTCTCAAAAGAAGTAACCCTATCTGATTTCAGTGAATTGTTTTGTACCCTTTCAATACAATTATCCAAAACATCCTGTACACTTTTCTCTGCTTGGTTAGTCTTAATTAATTCATGTTCTTGAATCTTTTCAGTCAATTACCCTGTTAAAAATCCGATTTCCTCCTGTAAACGACGACTATACTTTTCACTGATATTGGAAAGGAGCAAGATAATAAACATCATACAAGGAAGAGTGATGAATAAAAGTAGAGAAAGATTCCAATCAAGACTAAATAAGACTACAATGGAACCAAGTACCATAACTAAACTCAGAATAATATTTGGGAAAGTCGTAATTAAAAACTCACGAATGACACTCGTGTCATTGACAATGGCAGAAGTCAACTCCCCACTTTGGCTCTTATCAAAGAAGGATTTCTCTGCATAAATCAACCCCTCTATCACTTTTTTCCTGATTTTTGCTATCTTTTTTTCACCCGATTGACTAAACAGATAGTAACCAATAGAAGAAAACAAGGCTTGACCAATAAAAATCAAAAACGATTGAAATACTTTGGAACCTATATTTTCAATAGAACTCCCATCTATTAAACCCTTTAAGATAAGGGGAAGCAACAAAGCAAGTAGACTAGACAGAACAAGTAAGAAACTCCCCATAATCACCTTAGTATCTACTCTTAATAATTTTAATTTCATAAATACTCCTTATAATATTTCAACGGATAAAGTCGGGAATAACTCAATTTGAGGATAAAATCTAATAAATCTTCCTATAACAAAACGCATAACATCTAGGATTTTATATACCTGATATTATGCGTTTTTAAGCACAAAGACTTCTTACACAAACTTATCTACAATTAGATTTTATTTGACATGTTTTGCCAATTCTTCTTGGGCTTTTTTATTGGATTCTTCTTTTTCTTTCAACCATTTTTCTCTAGCTTTTGCATATTCGTCTGTTGTGACAATCTTATCTTGTACTTTGAGGTATTTATATGATTCAATCCCTTTTGTACCGGTTAAACCATAGGCAGCAGCAAATGGTACGGTTCTTCTCAATGATGGTGTTCCCCCACGCGAAACACTTGGAAGAACTAAAGAACTATCAATCAACCAAGCTTGAATATCAGCATATTTCTCATAACGTTTGGCTGGATCTTGCTCTTTATTAGCTTCTTCCAACATTTGAGTATAGACATCCAGTCCAACTTCCTTAGCCTTGTCATTGGCTTCTCCAGGCTCTAGTCCAAGATTTTGTAGAACTCCTCCACTATTAGTATTAAAAATATCGAGATAGGTTGACGGGTCTTGATAATCAGGTCCCCAACCGCCATGATATAAATCATAGTCTTTCTGAGCAGCTGTTTGAGCAAAGTAGCCTGAACTGTCAAACTCATCTGATGTTAATTGCTGAATGTCAATCACTACATTATCAGAACCTAAAACAGATTCAATTGATTGTTTGATAGAACTAACTCCTTGTATGCCTACTTTATCTGTTACTTCCACAGTCTTATCCAAGTGGATTGGGAATTGAACACCCTTTGCTTCGAGTTCTTTCTTAGCTTCCGCAAACTTAGCCTTGGCTTTCTCAGGATTGTAGTAAGGGTCTTGACCATCCGCAAAGTTGATACCTTGCCATTCCTTACCATAGTTGACCATCTTAGAGACTACAACTTCACCAAAGTCTTTTCCCTTGATACTGACAAAGTTTGGAGGAACCACTAGGTTACGCAAAATCTTTGTTGCACCTTCTTTCCCTTCAGACTGAGCCCCATAAGATGTTCTGTCAAAAGCAAAATTGATAGCCTGACGGAAGTTTTTATTGAGAACTGCTTCCTGAGTCGATTTCTTTTCAATGTCACTTGTTTTAGAAGTATAATTGTAAGACTTCCTATCTAGGTTAAAATTAAAGAAATATGAAGTTGAATTTTGCATACTATATATGATATTGTTTTTGTATTTTTCTTTAATCCCTTCATAGCTGGAGCTGTTAGGAAAAAGACGAGCCGTAGTATAAGCACCAGCTGTAAAATTACGTTCCAGTGATTCTTGGTCGCTACCATCATAGTAGGTCAATTTCACATCGTCTACAAAGACATTCTTAGCATCCCAGTAATTAGGGTTTTTCTTATATTCAATAGCAGATTTTGAGACAAGTGCTTTCATCAAGAAAGGTCCATTGTACAAAATACTAGATGGATCCGCCTTCCCAAAATCATCCCCTTTTGATTTCAGGAAATCTGCATTAACAGGAAAAAGTATCGTTGCAAGTGTTTTTGAATTCCAGTAAAGTTCTGGTTTAACCAAAGTATATTGAACCGTTTGGTCATCAAGTGCCTTGACACCGACAGTTGAAAAGTCGCTTGTTTTACCAGTGATATAGTCATCCAAACCAGCAACAGAGTCCTGCACTAGATACAAAGCTTCTGATTTTTTATCAGCTGCATATTGCAAACCTGTCACAAAATCCTGGGCAGTTACAGGCGCATATTCTTCTCCCTCAGAAGTAAACCACTTGGCATCCTTACGAAGTTTGTAGGTATAGGTCAAACCGTCCTGAGAAACAGTCCAATCCTCTGCTAATGATGGAATAATATTCCCATATTGGTCATTTTCTAATAACCCGTCTACCAAATTTGCAACAATATCGGATGTTGCTGCGCGGTTTTCTGCTAGATAGTTCAAACTAGATGGATCACTTGAATAAACATAGTTATAGGTTTTTGATGCAGTGCTAGAATTTCCACACGCGCTCAATAAAACTCCTGTACCCAGGACAAGACCTGCCAAGGTTAGATATTTGCTCTTAGACTTTTTCATTTCCAGAACCTCCTGCTTTAAATATTTGTTTTATTATACAACTCTGGGTTTGTTTAGTCAATTGTTTTTTCCAAAAAATCAAAAAAACCTCATTTTCTATTTTTGAAAGATAATTTTAGCTATTTTGACGCTAAAAAAGGAATAAGTTTCAAGTTCTCCTAAAAGATTGTTCAACTTATTCCTTTTATTTATAAATGCTACCTTACGAAAGCTTAAATTTTGCTCGCAGGCGATCTGCTTGGGCTTTTCCTATTACCTTATCTAATAAATAGGTACGCAGACTCATAACCATATAAAGTCCACCCCCCATGGCACCGACAAGAGCTACATAAAAGAAGCTCCACAAACGTCCACTTGGTTGGAAGAAAAATCCTAACAGCCACTGGATGGTTCCTATTAACAGAAACATGACTAGGGTCAGCAAACTGATTAAAATGGTTCGCTTCAAAATCACCTTGCGCTTGACACCAGTTACTTTACAAATATCCCGATACATCAAGACGTTAGGAATGATGAGAGCAATGGTTGTTGAAATCAAAGGACCATAACTGTGGAAGAGGGCGATGGTAGGTAGTTGCAAGACTAGCTTGGCAATAGAACCATAGATAAAATAGAGAACGGCCTTGCGGTTGCGGAACATGGCCTGAAGCATTGGAGACAAGACCATGTACAAGCCTAAAATAATAGACTGCAAAACTGCAAAGACAAATAAGCCCAGAGCCAAACTATCTGGCTTACCATAGAAGACCGTATAAAGAGGTTCTCCTACCATAACCACTCCAACCGTTGCTGGTAGCAAGAACATAAAGAGTAGGGTGAGACTGTCCTGAACGAGACGAGAAGCTGCTTTCAAGTCCCCCTTGACATAGTTTTCCGTCAAAAGTGGCAAACCAACACTCCCAATCGAAACCCCTACAGAAATCAAAATCATCGTGATTTTATTAGGATTGGCTGAGAAATAAGAAAACATGACAACCAAGTCCTCATTGCTGTAGTTGGTAAACCAGCTCATACTATTGATAAAGGTCAGCTGATCCAAAATCTGGAAGAGCTGGATGGCAGACCCTGTCAGGATAAAAGGAATGGCTTCCTTAATGGTATCAACCAAGAGACGCTTACTGTTAATCTTATCTCCTGTTTCAAAGACTCTTTTGAGTGAACCTTCTTGGGCAAGGAAATAAATCAAGACTGCAAAACTGGCTACCATACCGACAAAGGCAGCAAAGGTTGATTGGGTAACGGCTGCTAGATAATCTCCTGAACCGAGCTTCATAATGATAAAGGTTGCTAGGAGCATCCAGATAACACGAATGACCTGCTCAGCAATTTGGCTCATAGCATAGGGTTTGAGGTTATTCATCCCTTGGAAAAATCCTCGGATAACACTCATAGACGGGAAAATCAAGACTCCCCAAGCCAAGCTTTGCATGATTGGGATCAAGTCTTTGCCCACGCCAGACAAGTCTGCTAGCCAAGGAGCAAAGACATACAAGACTAAAGCAAAAACCAGGCCTAGTCCTGTCATAAAGCCTAAGAAGCTCCGAATCAGGGCAAAGCTATGCTCTTCTTCTCGCATGGTATTATACTTGGCAACTTGCTTGGCCACCGCAACTGGAATCCCCGCTGTTGAAACCAACAAGAACCAAGCATAGATATTGTAACCCATGGTAAAGAGACCATTTGCCTTAGCTGCATAAGCCCCCATCCAGATGTACCAAGGGATAATGTAAACAGCCCCGAGTAGGCGACTGATAAAGTTACTAGCCGTTAGCCAAGCAGTCCCCCGTAACATCTGGGCCTGCTGGTGATTGTTTTCGTGCGACATAGATTCCTCATTCAATTTTGATAACTAGGAAAAACTCCTTATCTTCCATTATAAACTTTTCCTTGTTACTTGTAAATTTACGACTTTCGGTTTACAATAGAAAGTATGATTAAGATTGAAACCGTATTAGATATTTTAAAGAAAGATGGCCTTTTTCGCGAAATTATTGACCAAGGTCATTACCACTACAACTACAGCAAAGTTATTTTTGATAGCATCAGCTACGACAGCCGAAAAGTAACAGAAGACACTCTTTTTTTTGCAAAAGGCGCTCCCTTTAAAAAAGAATACCTTCTTTCTGCTATAACACAAGGTTTAGCTTGGTATGTAGCTGAAAAGGACTACGAAGTCGATATCCCTGTCATCATTGTGAACGATATAAAGAAAGCCATGAGTTTGATTGCCATGGAGTTCTATGGTAATCCACAAGAGAAACTCAAACTCCTTGCCTTTACTGGTACTAAGGGTAAGACAACAGCAACCTATTTCGCCTATAACATCTTATCTCAAGGGCATAGACCTGCTATGTTGTCGACCATGAACACAACTCTTGATGGCGAGACTTTTTTTAAGTCAGCGTTGACAACCCCTGAGAGTATTGACCTCTTTGACATGATGAATCAGGCTGTGCAAAATGACCGTACCCACCTCATCATGGAAGTCTCCAGTCAAGCCTATCTAGTCCATCGAGTCTATGGACTGACCTTTGATGTAGGAGTCTTTCTTAACATCACTCCTGACCATATCGGCCCGATTGAACACTCTAGCTTTGAAGACTATTTCTACCACAAGCGTCTCTTGATGGAAAATAGCCGAGCAGTCATCATTAACAGTGACATGGACCACTTCTCAGTCTTGAAAGAACAGGTTGAAGATCAAGACCATGATTTCTATGGTAGCCAATTTGATAACCAAATCGAGAATTCCAAAGCCTTTAGCTTTTCAGCTACGGGTAAACTCGCTGGAGATTATGATATCCAACTCATTGGCAACTTCAACCAAGAAAATGCAGTTGCTGCTGGACTTGCTTGTCTCCGTCTCGGAGCAAGTCTTGAGGACATCAAAAAAGGCATCGCTGCAACCCGCGTTCCTGGTCGTATGGAAGTCCTCACTCAGAAAAATGGAGCCAAGGTCTTCATCGACTATGCCCACAATGGGGATAGTCTGAAAAAACTCATCAATGTGGTTGAAACTCATCAAACCGGAAAGATTGCTCTGGTTCTGGGATCAACAGGAAACAAGGGAGAAAGTCGTCGTAAGGACTTTGGCCTCCTCCTCAATCAACACCCTGAGATTCAAGTCTTTCTGACTGCTGATGACCCTAACTATGAAGACCCAATGGCCATTGCAGATGAAATTAGTAGCTACATCAATCATCCTGTTGAAAAGATTGCGGATCGCCAAGAAGCCATCAAGGCGGCAATGGCTATCACAAATCACGAATTAGATGCAGTTATTATTGCGGGTAAGGGAGCCGATTGTTACCAAATCATCCAGGGCAAGAAAGAATCCTACCCAGGAGATACAGCCGTCGCAGAAAATTATTTATAAGAATAGAAAAAATCAAGGGAAAATGAAACCCTTGATTTTTTCCTATTATTTAGTAAAAACGTTTTTCAAACCTTCAACGGCACCTTCTACAGCACCTTTTGCGTCTTCTACAACGTCTTTTGCCTTAGCAACTGTTTTTTCAACAGCTCCTTCAAGTTCTGTCTTGCTGTCTCCAGTAACTTTACCAAAACCTTCTTTGACAGCGCCTGTTGCTTGTTCCAATTTGTTTTCAAGTGACATATGATTGTCTCCTTTAGTTTATTCCGATATGTGTTACCGGTTACATATAGTTTATACCGAATACTAAGGAAAGTCAAACAATGTGCTCAGAAACAAGAAATCACGCTAAGTAGAAAGTTAATCTCTCCTTATCAAAATCGATAGCCAACTCATACTTTCTATCTTCATTTTGCACAATATAGCCTAAGACAACCAAACTGTCCACAAAGATATCACGGCATTTCTGCATAAGCTGGTCTTTTTTGAGAAATTTCAACAAAAAAGCCGTCATATACTTGAGTGCATACTCAGGATTAACATCTCCTAAAATGTCATAGAGCTCCTGCTGTTTTTCTGTCAAAGGATACTGCTGTTTGACCTTGTAAAAATAATTGGACAGGGTCATTTTAATGCGCGCAAAGTCCGTCTTTCAACTAAAATAGCTGCATTGATTTGATTGCGCAATTCCGTCTCAAAACTCTGCTCCAACAAGGCTTGATAGACCGGACTAGCTTCTCTGACAAAAATCTCTTGATCCAGTTCAAGACTATCAAGTGATTCAAGCGTAGGAAAATTGAGGTAATAGCGCTTATTTTCACGTAGAATCAAGCTTGCCTTTATATACTCTTCCATGAGTTTATCAACTGCAACATCTGGAAATTGAGCCTTAATTTCCCGTAGAATCACATCCTCATACTGGTCCAGATAGCGGATCAATTCTCCAAAAATGGCTGTCTCGTCAAACGAGATGGATTAAAAATCTGAATCATGAAGATTCCTTTCTTTACATTGTAACAGAGGCGATGCTGCCAACTGACTAGGATTGGTCCCAGCTTGGTTCAGAGGAACAGGCAGACCTAGTTCTATGTAATACTCCCTCCAAAAATCACTAATCTCCTGTTCCCCATCTCCAAATTTCATAGGAATAGTTTCAAAAATAGGTAGGATTTCTGCTATATACTGGGAGCAGTAGAAACCAGCTGCATCTGGATAGAAAGAAGCATTGTAGGGTGCTCCAAGATGTCTGCAAGCTCTTTCCTTCACCGACTGGATATCCATTTCTGGGTAAACATAGAGGTCGTACAAATGATTGGACTCAAAGAAGTCTGCCGGTTCTTGACAGACAACACCAGCCTGTCCACTAGCATGATAAATCATCCCATCCAAATAAATGGCAACATGGCTATAGTTACCTGTGGAAGTCTGGATGGCCTGTCCCATGTCTGACCCATCTCTCACAAAAATCAAATCGCCATTTTCTAACATACTTCACTCCTAGAAAAAAGGAGCCGAAACTCCTTTCGATATAAGGCAAACTAGACTTTCCGATTTTGAGCTGACACCCAAAATCTTACGCATTAAAGCTTTCAGTCAATTGAGGTACCACTTGTTTCTTACGTGAAACGGCACCAGCAAGGAAGGCATGATTGTTTTCAAGTTTGAAGTTGAAAGCCGCTTCGACCTTGTCCATATTGGCACCAAGAGCCAAGATTTCTGAGTTTGAGTTGACGATATCTGTAATCATCAAGACAAAGTCAGAGTAGCCGTTTGATTCGTTGGCAGCTTGCATTGCAGCTTCAATTTCTGCTTGGCGTTCCAAAACTTCAGCGATGTCAACTGTGTTCACTTGGGCAACACGGACATTATTTCCGTTGAGTTCAAAAGTCTTAGCATCGATATCAATCAATTCTTCAGCAGATTTGCTAGCCAAGTTGGTACCAGCTTTCAACATTGCCAAACCATATTCTTCCAAGTTCACACCAGCCAATTCAGCCAATTCAGGAGCAATGATTTTATCTGTTGGGTGTGTTGTTGGTGATTTCAAAAGAAGGGTATCTGAAATCAAACCTGAAAGCATCAAACCTGCAATCTCTTTAGGCACAGCTACACCATGTTCTTTGAACATACGGTAAACGATTGAAGACGCTGATCCAACTGGCTCCAAACGCATGTAAAGTGGGCTTGCAGTTTCAAAGTTAGCCACACGGTGGTGGTCTACAACACCGTAAACTTCTACTTCAGCGATATCTGATACAGATTGTTGGAATTCATTGTGGTCAGTCAAGATAACTTGCTCTGCCCCCTCTGCTTTGGCAGAAGTGATAACACGTGGTGCTTCCACACCAAAATAGTTCAAGACAAAGGCTGTTTCTTCATTTGGAGTTCCAAGGGCAACAGCTTCCGTATCCAAACCGTAAGCTTCTTTTGCAAGGTAGGCAAAAGCTACAGATGACCCGATGGCATCTGAGTCTGGATTTTGGTGACCAAATACTAGAATCTTGGACATGATAATACCTCATTTTGTTTATTTTCTTTATTGTAGCATTTTTTTCGCTTTTTGACAAAGGTAAGAGGAGTCAAAGGACTCCCCACGATTCTTCAAAATAACTGAGTAAATTTCTATCTTGATTTTCAGATAAAAATTCTTCCTTCTGTGGCCTCTTCTTACGCTTGAGAAGAGCTTCAGCCGACATGGCTTCTTCCTTACTGGCAAAACCTTGAGCATAGATAAGTTTGACTGGCAAGCGTGCTCGTGTATATTTGGCTCCCTTCCCACTATTGTGGATAGCGAGGCGTCTTCTCACATCAGTCGTATAGCCTATATAGTAGGATCCATCACGACACTCCAGAACGTACATATAAGCCTTATGATCCATAATAAATCTCTTCGATTTCGGGCGTATAAGAGCCATCATCATTGTGGACAATCAAAGGAGGTAAGACCTTAAAGCCACTTGTTGAGCCATCCTTGATCGCCTCAATCAAAAGCATATTGGCTTCCTTTTCTCTTTTTGGATAAACAAACTGCAGGCGCTTAGGGGCTAGATTATGTCGTTTTAACGTATCCAAAATATCCAGAAGTCGATCAGGACGATGAACCATGGCCAAACGCCCATTAGACTTGAGAATACTCTGGGCACTACGACAGATTTCTTCCAAATTAGTCGTGATTTCGTGTCGAGCCAAGAGATAATGTTCACTCTCGTTCAGATTAGAATAAGGATCCACCTTGAAATAGGGTGGATTACACAAAATCATATCTACCTTACTCCCCTGAATGTGAGCAGGCATATTTTTCAAATCATCGCAGATGACCTGCATTTGCTCCTCTAATCCATTCAAACGGACAGAGCGTTCAGCCATATCCGCCAAACGCTCCTGAATCTCAACAGACAATATCTGTGCTTGAGTACGAGTGCTAGCAAAAAGCCCCACTGCTCCATTCCCAGCACAGAAATCCACAATCAACCCCTTCTTAGGAAAACGTGGAAATCGTGATAAGAGAACACTATCCACCGAATAGCTAAAAACCTCTCTATTTTGAATGATTTTGATATCTGTCGAAAAGAGCTGGTTAATGCGCTCTCCTGATTTTAATAATTGTTCTTCTTCCATGGTCCTATTATAATAAATTTATATTAACATTACAAAAAATATAAAACTCTAAACTACTTCTTCTTTTTTAAATGGTGCAGAGCTTCTCCAGTCCAGATTGGTAGCATTCGTCGAAAGGGAGCAAAACCGTAGTTAAAGCGGTCGCTTGAAAAGCGTCTCCGTCTAGGAAACTGGTACTTTTCTTCCTCCAAAGTGCGGATAGAAAGACTGGCTTTCCCCGTAAATTCATCTAAATCCACTACCTGAACTTGAACCTCTTCATCGACTTTCAAGGTTTCATGAATATTTTCAATAAATCCTGTCCGAATTTCTGAAATGTGAATCAGCCCCGTATCACCCGTCTCTAACTCAACAAAGGCACCGTAGGGCTGAATCCCTGTAATACGCCCCTTTAGCTTATCACCGATTTTCATCTTAGTCCTCGATTTCAATAGTTTCAATTACAACATCTTCAACTGGCTTGTCCATAGCTCCTGTCTCAACAGCAGCAATGGCATCCAAGACAGCGTAAGATGCTTCATCAGCTAACTGACCAAAAACCGTGTGACGGCGGTCTAGGTGAGGTGTCCCACCTTGATTGGCATAGATTTCTGCAATCGGTTCTGGCCAACCACCACGAGTAATTTCTTTCTTCGAATAAGGTAGGTGTTGGTTTTGCACGATAAAGAACTGGCTGCCGTTGGTATTTGGACCAGCATTTGCCATGGAAAGAGCACCACGGATATTGTAAAGCTCTTCTGAGAATTCATCCTCAAAAGATTCGCCGTAGATTGACTCGCCACCCATACCAGTTCCAGTTGGGTCTCCACCTTGGATCATAAAGTCCTTGATAATACGGTGGAAAATGACACCATCATAGTAGCCATCTTTTGAAAGAGATACAAAGTTAGCCACTGTTTTAGGAGCATGTTCAGGGAAAAGCTTGATACGTAAGTCTCCGTGATTGGTCTTAATAGTCGCAAGAAGACCTTCTACTGTTTCAATGTCTACTTGTGGAAAATGCAATTCTTTTTCTACCATACCAAATACTTCTAAGGCATCAAAAATGCCATCTTCTTCTAATGTTTTTGTAATATAATCTGCTTTTTCTTTGATTTTATCATGAGAAATTCCCATGGCAACGCTGATTCCAGCATAATCAAAGAGTTCCAAGTCATTGAGACCATCTCCAAAAACCATGACCTTCTCTGGTTTCAAGCCAAGGTGTTCCACAACCTTTTCCACCCCCGTCGCTTTGGAGCCTGAAATCGGCACAATATCAGACGAATGTTGATGCCAACGAACCATGCGAAGTTTGTCTGAGAGACTGTCAGGCAAGTGCAAGTCATCTCCCTTATCTTCAAAAGTCCACATCTGATAGATATCTTCTTTTTCATGGAAATCGGGATCTACATCTAAGTCGGGATAAATTGGATTGATAGCTTCACTCATCATATCGGTGCGAGTCGACAACTTGGCATCATGACTCCCAACCAAGCCATACTCAATTCCTTCTTGCTTAGCCCAAGAGATATACTCCTCAACATCTGACTTTTCAATCTGATGCTGATAAATGACCTGACCTTTTTTATCTTCGATATAAGCCCCATTCAAAGTTACAAAAAAGTCAGGCTTGAGATCACGAATCTCTGGAACAACACCAAAAATGCCACGTCCAGAGGCGATTCCTGTTAAAATTCCTTTTTCACGCAACTGTTTAAAAACAGTGGGAATTGTAGTTGGAATAAACCCTGTCTTTGAATTCCGCAATGTATCATCAATATCAAAAAAGACAATCTTGATCTTCTTTGCCTTGTATCTTAATTTCGCGTCCATCTCACTACCTCTTTCAATCTAACTCTTTCCATTATATCATAAAGTAGGCAAATCCCCTATTTTCAAAAAGTTTATCATTTTTATTTTAATTTCTTGGATGAGAAAAGAGACATATTTATGAAAAAGCTCCATCGTGCTTTTAATGTGTTCTCTTGTTTTCAAACTCGTAAAAAGGAAGCCACTGAGCCTAACTCGCTCTCTCATTTCAAAGCTTGTGAAAAAAGACCCGTTGGGGTCTTAATTCGCTTTCTTGTTTTCAAGCTCATGAAAAAGAGACCCAACCGGGTCTTTTCTTTAATCTTCGTTTACGAAAGGCATCAAAGCCATTACGCGAGCGCGTTTGATAGCTGTTGTTACTTTACGTTGGTTTTTAGCTGAAGTTCCTGTTACACGACGAGGAAGGATTTTCCCACGTTCTGAAACGAAACGGCTAAGAAGCTCAGTATCTTTGTAATCAACATATTCAATTTTGTTTGCTGCGATGTAATCAACTTTTTTACGGCGTTTGAATCCGCCACGACGTTGTTGAGCCATGTTTTTTCTCCTTTATAAGTTTAGTTGTCCATTAGAATGGTAAATCATCATCTGAAATATCCAATGGGTTTGTTGCTCCAAATGGATTTTCATTACGTGAAAAGTCTGGTACTGAATTTGTAGGTGCTGAATAGTTTGCAGTTGGTGCAGAGTAAGCTCCACCTGTGTGACCCTCACGCACACTACGGCTTTCCAACATTTGGAAATTCTCAGCCACGACCTCTGTCACGTAGACACGTTGTCCTTGCTGGTTATCGTAACTACGAGTCTGGATACGACCTGTCACCCCGATAAGTGAGCCTTTTTTAGCCCAGTTAGCAAGATTTTCAGCCTGTTGGCGCCACATAACGACATTGATAAAATCAGCCTCACGTTCACCATTTTGACTCTTAAATGTACGGTTTACTGCAAGAGTAAAAGTCGCAACTGCTACATTTGATGGGGTATAACGCAACTCAGCGTCACGTGTCATACGCCCTACAAGTACAACATTGTTAATCATAGTTTACCTTCTTACGCGTCAATTTTGACGATCATGTGACGAAGAATGTCAGCGTTGATTTTTGAAAGACGGTCAAACTCTTTAAGAGCTGCATCGTCATTTGCTTCAACGTTAACGATGTGGTAAAGTCCTTCACGGAAATCTTGGATTTCGTATGCAAGACGACGTTTTTCCCAAGTTTTTGATTCAACAACAGTTGCACCGTTGTCAGTCAAAATAGAGTCAAAACGTGCTACCAAAGCGTTTTTAGCTTCTTCTTCAATGTTTGGACGAATGATATAAAGAATTTCGTATTTAGCCATTGATATGTTCCTCCTTTTGGTCTAATGACCCCAAGACTTTGCAAGGGGTAAGTGAGGTTCGCTCACAATAAACTATTATACTAGAAAAAATTTTTTTACGCAAGTAAAAACACTAGAATTCGAAAAAACGCCACATGGGCGTTTTCCTGTTCTTATGGTTTGATACGGTGCAACATACGTGGGAATGGAATAGCTTCACGGATATGTTTTGTTCCTGCTGCGAAGGTTACCATACGTTCGATACCGATACCAAATCCTCCGTGTGGAACTGTACCGTATTTACGAAGGTCAAGGTAGAATTCATATTCTGTACGATCCATGCCAAGTTCATCCATCTTAGCGACAAGGGCATCGTAATCTTCCTCACGCATAGACCCACCGATAATTTCTCCATAGCCTTCTGGAGCAAGCAAGTCTGCACAAAGCACGCGCTCTGGATTTCCAGGAACTGGTTTCATGTAGAAAGCCTTGATGGCTGCTGGATAGTTCATGACAAATGTTGGCACACCAAAGTGGTTTGAAATCCAAGTTTCGTGTGGTGACCCAAAGTCATCACCATGCTCAAGATGCTCGTAGTCAGCATCTTCATCATTTTCATGCTCTTGCAAGAGGTCAATGGCTTGATCGTAAGTGATACGTTTGAATGGCTCTGCAATGTAGCGTTTCAAGAGTTCTGTATCACGTTCCAAGGTTTCCAAGGCTTGAGGCGCGCGGTCAAGAACACCTTGTAGAAGAGCTTTCACATAAGCTTCTTGCAAGTCAAGCGACTCATCATGTGTCAAGTATGAGTACTCAGCATCCATCATCCAGAACTCAGTCAAGTGACGGCGTGTTTTTGATTTTTCAGCACGGAAAACTGGACCAAAGTCAAAGACACGACCAAGAGCCATAGCCCCTGCTTCTAGGTAAAGTTGACCTGATTGGCTCAAGTAGGCTGGCGTTCCGAAGTAGTCAGTTTCAAAGAGTTCTGTAGAATCTTCTGCCGCATTTCCTGAAAGAATTGGGCTGTCAAACTTCATAAAACCGTTCTTGTCAAAGAACTCATAAGTTGCATAGATAATAGCGTTACGGATTTGCAACACAGCTACTTGCTTACGAGAGCGTAGCCACAAGTGACGGTTATCCATCAAAAAGTCTGTTCCGTGTTCTTTTGGTGTGATTGGGTAGTCTTGAGATTCACCGATCACTTCGATGTCTGTGATGTCCAACTCATAGCCAAATTTAGAACGTTCGTCCTCTTTGACAATACCTGTCACATAAACAGACGTTTCTTGGCTCAAGCGTTTGATAACATCAAACTTCTCAAGTCCCACTTCTTCACCAAATTTTTCGACAAAGTTTGGTTTAAAAGCCACACCTTGAAAGAAGGCTGTTCCATCACGCAATTGTAAGAAAGCGATTTTCCCTTTTCCTGATTTGTTGGCAACCCAAGCGCCAATCGTCACTTCTTGACCAATATAGTCTTTTACATCAATAATCGTTACACGTTTTGTCATTATTTTTCCTTTTCTTTTTTATTCTTTATGGCAAACCACCTCTATATTGTTCCCATCCAGGTCAATCATAAAAGCAGCATAATAAATCGGATGCTCACTTCGATAACCAGGAACCCCATTGTCTCGCCCACCTGCCTCTAAGCCAGCCTCATAACAAGCCTGAACTTCTTCCTTATTTTCTGCTAAAAAAGCAAAATGAACAGGATCTTGTGTTCCCTGAGTCAGCCAAAAATCACCACCAGGATGAGGGCTGTTCGGGGATAGAAAACTAATTAGAGAACTAGTCTTAAAAGCCATTTTATAGTCCAAAGGAGCGAGAAAACTCCTATAAAATCCTTCTGAAATTTGTAAATCCTTTACCTTAATCTCAAAATGATCAATCATTCTCACTACCCATAAATGCTTTCAAGCGTTCGACTGCTTCTTTAAGCGTGTCTAGGTCTGTCGCATAGCTGAGGCGGACATTTTCTGGTGCTCCAAATCCAGCTCCTGTTACCAAGGCCACTTCGGCTTCTTCTAAGATAGCAGTTGTAAAGTCTGTCACATCCGTGTAGCCTTTCATCTCCATGGCCTTTTTGACATTTGGGAAGAGATAGAAGGCCCCTTGCGGTTTGACCACTTCAAATCCTGGCACCTCTGCAAGGAGGGGATAGATAGTATTAAGACGTTCCTCAAAGGCCTGACGCATGCTTTCTACAGTATCTTGCTCACCTGATAGAGCCTCAACTGCTGCATATTGGGCTACTGCTGACGGATTCGAAGTTGTTTGACCTGCAATCTTGGACATGGCAGCGATAATGTCTGCTTCTCCAACGGCATAACCAATCCGCCAACCAGTCATGGCATAGGTTTTAGACACACCATTGATGACCACTGTTTGCTTGCGAATCGCTTCCGATAGGCTAGAAATCGGTGTGAACTCATGACCATTATAAACCAAGCGGCCATAGATATCATCTGCTAGGATGAGAATATCATTTTCTACAGCCCAGTTTCCAATTGCCAAGAGTTCCTCACGGGTGTAAATCATACCTGTGGGATTAGATGGCGAATTCAGCACCAAAACCTTGGTCTTGTCAGTGCGAGCTGCTTCTAACTGATCTACGGTCACCTTAAAGTGATTGTCTTCCTTAGTAGAAACAAAGACGGGAACGCCTTCTGCCATCTTGACCTGATCTCCATAGCTAACCCAGTATGGGGTTGGGATGATGACTTCATCACCTGGATTGACCACAGCCATAAAGAAGGTATAGAGAGAATATTTGGCTCCCGCAGCGACTGTCACTTGATTTGACGCTACAGAATAGCCGTAAAAGCGCTCAAAGTAGCTATTGACCGCCGCCTTAAGCTCTGGCAGACCTGAGGTTACTGTATAAAAAGAAGCACGCCCATCTCGAATCGATGCAATGGCGGCATCTTGGATATTTTTGGGAGTAGTGAAATCTGGCTCACCCAAGGTTAGAGACAAAATATCTCTGCCCTCAGCCTTCAGTGCTTTGGCACGGGCTCCAGCAGCCAAAGTCACACTTTCTTCCATTTCTAAAACACGGTTGGATAATTTCATAGGCCCTCCTTGTTGACCAATGCTCCTGTTTCAAAATCTACTAGATAAAAATCAGATCCTGACTTGACTTCCCAGATTGGCTTATCTTGATAACGACCAAAGATAATCTTGTCAATTTCGCCAGCTCCCTTTTCCTTAGAAACCGTTTCTGCTTTTTCTTGTGAAACACCCTGATTTAGCTGATAAACGTAAATCTTATGATCATCTTTTCCAATCAGAACAGCAAGTGCTTCTTGCTGTTTATTACGACCAAGAACGCTGTAATAAGATTCCAAGCCATTGTATAAATCAACCTGATCGGCCTGCTCTAATCCTGCATACTGCTGAGCTAATTTTTCTCCTTCACTTTTAGCTGTTTGATAGGGTTTCATGCTAAGAGAAACCATATACAGAAAGGAAGCACTGATAACCACAAACAAAATCGTCATCCCTAGACCATACTGCCACAGTAGATTATTTTTTGCTTTGTTTTGTCTTTTTTTCACTCGTCTATTTTACCATCTATTAAGCTTTATTACAAGTGAATATAAGAATACTCTTCGAAAATCTCTTCAAACCACGTCAGCTTTATCTGCAACCTCAAAGCTGTGCTTTGAGCAACCAATTCTATTTCTCCCTTCAAACAAAACCGATTTTGAAAGTGAAACAGTTCTTACTTTTTCAGTCACAAATGACTAGAGTTTCCGAAATTTTACAATTTTCAAATAAACTCTGAGCAAATTTCTTGCAAGTTCTTTTGTTTTGTTGTAATATATTTTATAACAACGAGAGAGTTCTCGAAATTTTAAGAAAAAGGAGACACATCATGTCTAAAAAAGTATTATTTATCGTCGGATCACTACGTCAAGGTTCTTTCAACCACCAAATGGCGCTCGAAGCTGAGAAAGCACTTGCTGGTAAAGCGGAAGTTAGCTACCTTGATTATTCAGCCCTTCCTCTCTTCAGCCAAGATTTGGAAGTTCCAACACATCCAGCTGTAGCTGCTGCTCGTGAAGCAGTTCTCGTTGCGGATGCTATCTGGATTTTCTCTCCAGTCTACAACTTCTCTATCCCTGGTACAGTGAAAAACTTGCTTGACTGGCTATATCGTGCCCTTGACTTGTCTGATACACGTGGCGTTTCTGCCCTTCAAGACAAGTTTGTCACAGTATCATCTGTAGCCAATGCAGGGCACGATCAACTTTTCGCTATCTACAAAGACCTCTTGCCATTTATCCGTACACAAGGCGTTGGTGATTTCACTGCTGCACGTGTTAATGACTCTGCCTGGGCAGACGGAAAATTGGTTCTTGAAGAAACAGTCCTAAACTCACTTGAAAAACAAGCTCAAGACTTGGTCGAAGCTATCAAGTAACTAACACTCAATAAAAATCAAAAAGCAAACTAGGAAGCTAGCCGCAAGCTACTCAAAGCACTGCTTTGAGGTTGTAGATAGAACTGACGAAGTCAGTAACATATATACGGTAAGGCGACACTGACGTGGCTTGAAGAGATTTTCGAAGAGTATAACATAATAAAAGCGAACAAGACTACTTTTCTGACACTCAGAAGACTAGCTTGTTCGCTTTTTTCTCATTTATAAACTAAAATAGCTGATGATACATATTGCCAAATACAAAATATCTGATTTCTATACTTCCTTTACAAAAACCAATCCCTGTGGTTGTGACAAATCTTCTCGGTAAACAAATCCAGCAAAGTTCAAGCGACGTGCTTCCCCCACAGTTTGTACTTGATTTTCTATTAAAGCTGTTAGAAAGGCCCCGCGCGCTTTCTTGGAGATAGTTGAGTGAATCTTCAGCTGACCGCCTCTATCCTCCATGAATTTTAAGGTCACCATCTTTGCTCTGATTTCCTTAGAAAATACAGTCTCAAACTCTGATGACAAGAGAGAGAAAATCACTTCTTCCTTCTTCAGAGTTTCATCATAGGCTGCCTTCCAATGGCTCTTCAAAGTCTTACCAGCGACTTTTAATTTCATCAAAAAATCCAAACGGTGAGGAGCCATGGGTGACAAGACTGGAACAACACCGTACAAAGCCGAGGTAATGAAAACATGATTTTCAAGATAATCTTGTTCCGCCTCGGTCAGCTTATCTCTCTTAATGTTGCGGTACATAAGCCCATCAAAAAGTTTCAAGGCTGGATAGTGTTGAGCAGTTTGCCTTTTCAAAGCTTGGATATTTTGAAATTCTTCCGCCGCTTTCTCAGCTGATACCTTGTAGAAACTCTCCAATTGACTGGCAGAATAGAGAGCCAAGGCATCAAGCACGGCCTGACTTTCTGGTTTTAAAGGAATTGCCTCGATACTTGGCAAGTCTGTGTTCATTTCTTTTGCTGTTGGGATTAAAATTTTCATATTGATAGTGTAGCATATTTTTTAGCCACAACCAAGAAATTCATTTGAAAAACCTCGGTTTGACCGAGGTTTTTCTATTTATTTGGGCCATCCTAACCAGACAGCCACGAGAACAAGGGCTGTGCCAGCTAAACTTGTTAAGATAGATAAGAATTTATCTTTTTTCTCCTTGAACTGAGAAAAACCTATCTTCAAAGCGAGCAGTCCGAGTAGCATTGAAGCAACCATCAAATAAAAACCCATTTCTTTGTCCTCCATTAGGCTTAATTTACCTTATTATAACATATACTTTCTGAAAAAAACCTATTTTTACCGTAGCTTAAAGGTCTTGAGATAATTGTCTTTTCCTACTTGACCTTCGAAGGTTTTACCATTTTCAAGGTAAGGAAGGTCATCGGATACTGAAGCCTTGACCTTGTATATCTTGCCATCAACTTTAAAGAAGTAGACAGTGTCTCCCTTGATAACAGCTGATTTGAGGTCTGCTACTACTCCATTGATGCTTTCTGTCGTTGCATTGTCAATTTCAAGGTCGTTTTTATTGGCATACTTGCTGAGCATCTCTTCCACTGTAGTAGCAACGATAACATTTTGGTACTCGACTGCGTCTACCAGGGCGTACTCTTTGACCAAGCCAGCATTGTCCTTCAAGCCCATGATGTAGAGAGGCTTGTCATTGAGGTTGATGAGGATTGGGAAGGTTGCTTTGTAGGATTTCTCCTGAACAGCACCTTCTGCTGATTCACGGGCTGATTCTTCTGTCGCAGAAGCCAAGCTATACTTAGTGATTTCTCCTGTTCGCATATTTTCAAGGATGAAACCAAGATTACTCTCATCCGCATTAGCCGACGTCACACCTGTGTAGAGATAGATGTCATTACCGATAGACAAGTAATTATAGCCATTGGTAGTCTGGGTCACGTTTTTCTTGGAAATCATGGCATTCAAGAAACCGTCCTTGTACTTGCCGTTGTAGTTGATTTGCTCAATGGTTTCCTCTGCTGGATAGATCCTGTCCACCCATTCTGGAACATCTGATAAGCTGTATTCCTTGGTTTCTCCATTTGTAGCATCCAAGATAATGACTGAAGCAGGACGAGGAACAGCAAGTCCAAATTGCTTTTGGTAAACCGTTGCTACATAGAAAGGATTGCCCTCATCGTCCACCTCAAAAGATGGAGTTTTAAAGATTTTGGTCGGGTACTTCAAGCGCAGGTGACGTTTGACATCACGGTTAAAATACTCCGAGTCTGAATACTTGATTGGTGTCTTCAAGTCCACCAAATCCGCATTTCCAGTTACCATGTCCACCTTAATATACTCACCGATTCCCTTGGCTTGATTGTTAAACCATTTGATAGGGTCTGCATATTCTAGTGGTGTGACCCGATAAGGTTTCCCATCAATTGTCAATTGGGTATAGGTATCTGCCGCTACGTATTGCGACACCTTATCGGTTAGGGAACCCAAGTAGCGGTCTCCAATTTTTTCAGCAGTACTTCTATCTAGGATAGGAACCTTACTGGTGTCACTCTTAGGAAATTCAGTAAAGTCTTTTTCCGTAACCGTGACTACATTGGCATAATTTTTAGCCTGAAACATGCTGGAAGTTACCAAGGAAACCAAAGCTGCCAAGAGAAGAATTCCTCCAATCGAAGCTAACAGAATTTTCCCTAACCGATTGATTTTGAAACCCTCAAGATTTAAGGCAGCTTCCGCCTTACCGTGGCGCACATGAACCGTTTTGACAAGGTTTATCCCCTTGCCAAAGCCAAATAATATTGCCACAACTAACAAATGCCCACAGAGGAAGAAGAGAAATTCCCAGCTGGTCAGGTTAAGGGGCGGTAAAAAGATATACCAGGTCGTTGCGATAAAAATAAGTTCAAAGACTATTCGTTTCATTTGCTTTCCTCCTAAATGATTCGTCCTTCCAAGTGATCCAGCTCATGCTGGCAAATCTGAGCTGGGAAGCCTGTCAAGGTAATGGTCTGTTCCTGCCACTTGCTGTCACGATAGGCAAGCCTTATGGTTTCATAACGCTTAGTTGATCTCACACCTACCAAGGACAAACAGCCTTCTTCTGCCTCATAGGATCCTTCAAAGGACAGAAGCACTGGGTTAAACATGACCACAGGAACCAAGCCAAGATTAAAGATAATCACGCGCTTCTGCACCCCAATCATATTGGCAGCTAGACCAACACAGGTATCACGATTTGCTAAGAGTGTATCCTGCAAATCTCTGGCAAGATAAAGGTCCTCCTGACTTGCCGGCTGAGACACTTGAGATAAAAATAAGATATCCTTCACAATTTTCTTTTCCACTTCCTCACACTCCTCTTGCTTTTTACTATATTATAGCAATTATAGCACAAAAGCCGATAACTGCAAACCCTTTCCCTCAACTGTAGCAAAAAGCCATCCGAAGATGACTTTTTTGCTATTTAATTTCTGTATAAGTTACTTCCAATCCACGCTTAACAGCTGGACGATTGGCAATTTTTTCTGCCCATTTTACTAGATTTTGATAACTTGAGGCATCCAAGAATTTTGCAGAACCTTGGTAAAGATTTCCTTGAACTAACTGTCCATACCAAGACCAGATAGCAATATCTGCAATCGTATAGTCATTGCCTGCAATATAAGGTTTCTGAGCCAATTCCTTATCCAATAAATCCAACTGGCGTTTCACTTCCATCGTAAAACGGTTAATAGGATATTCCAATTTTTCAGGAGCATAATTGAAGAAATGTCCAAATCCCCCACCTAGAAAAGGTGCTGCACCTGCTTGCCAGAATAGCCAATTCAAAACTTCTACCTTTTCCACAGGATTACTTGGTAAAAAGGCTCCAAATTTCTCAGCAAGGTAAAGAAGAATATGAGCAGACTCAAAGACTCTTACGTTTTCAGTACCTGACTGGTCCAATAAGGCTGGAATCTTGGAATTTGGATTGAGCTTCACAAAGTCTGAGCCGAATTGATCCCCATCCATGATAGCAATCTTATACAAGTCGTAAGCCGCTTCCTTAAAACCAGCTTCTAGTAATTCTTCCAATAAGATAGTAACCTTCACACCATTTGGTGTTCCCAGTGAATAAAGCTGAAAAGCTTGTTCTCCTTTTGGCAAGTTTTGTTCGAAACGGGCACCTGCTGTTGGTCTGTTTAGCCCCGTAAAAGCTCCTTGATTACTAGCTTCATCCTGCCATACGGTCGGTAATTGATATGCTGACATCCGAAACCTCCCTTAAATCGCATTCTTGTCAAAACCGAGTTTGCGTTGAATAAACTTAACGATTTCGACGATGATAATCATTGAGAAGCTTCCAGCCATAACAATTCCCCATTGTGACAAGTCTAGTTTGGTTACGTGGAAGATTCCTTCAAGCGGTTCTACAACGATTGTTGCCATGAGAAGGATAAAAGATACCAAGATGGACCAGTTAAAGGTCTTAGACTTGAATGGGCCAACTGTCAAGATGGATTGGTAGACAGACTTGACATTGTAGGCATGGAAGAGCTGAATCAAACCAAGGGTTGCAAAGGCCATCGTTAGGGCATCTGCATGAATAGCATGATTGTCACCCACATGAACTGGGTAAGCAATCGCAAGGCCATAAACACTCATAACAAGAGCTGCTTGGAGTACACCTTGATAAATGATAGAACTCAAAACACCACCTGAGAAGAAGCTTGCCTTGCGTCCACGTGGTTTATGATTCATGACACCAGGCTCCGCAGGTTCAACACCAAGAGCGATAGCTGGGAAGGTATCCGTTACCAAGTTGATCCACAAAAGATGAACCGGCTGCAAGACATCCCAACCAAACAAGGTTGATAGGAAGATGGTTAATACTTCAGCAGTATTAGCAGAAAGTAGGTACTGAATAGTCTTTTGAATGTTTGAGAAGACCTTACGTCCTTCTTCCACTGCGACGATAATAGTCGCAAAGTTATCATCTGCAAGAATCATATCAGAAGCCCCCTTAGAAACCTCTGTACCAGTGATTCCCATACCGATACCGATATCGGCTGTTTTCAGAGCTGGCGCGTCATTGACACCGTCACCTGTCATGGCAACGACTTTACCTTGTTTTTGCCAAGCCTTGACGATACGAACCTTGTGTTCTGGAGACACACGGGCATAAACAGAGTATTGACCAACGACTTTTTCAAATTCTTCATCTGACAGTTCATTGAGTTCAGCACCAGTTAAAACGTGACCTTCTGTATCGTTTGCGTCAATGATTCCCAAACGTTTGGCAATGGCTTCCGCTGTGTCTTGGTGGTCACCTGTAATCATAATTGGACGGATTCCCGCTTCCTTAGCCACACGAACAGCCTCAGCGGCTTCAGGACGTTCAGGGTCAATCATCCCAATCAAACCAGTAAAAATTAAATCATTTTCAAGCTCTTCAGAAGTGAGATTTTCTGGAATACTATCGATAATCTTATAAGCACCTGCAAGGACACGCAAGGCTTGATGAGCCATTTCAGAATTGTTTGTATGAATGAGATTTGTAACCTTCTCATCAATCGGAGCAATATCCCCAGCCTTATCACGAAGAAGACAACGTTTTAAGAGTTGGTCTGGCGCACCCTTGACTGCTACAAGGAAACGACCATCTGGCAATGGGTGAACTGTTGACATGAGCTTACGGTCAGAGTCAAATGGCAATTCAGCTACACGAGGATATTTCTCTAAGAAACCTTTGACATCATAGCCCTTGTCCAAGGCATATTGGATAAAGGCTGTTTCGGTTGGGTCACCAATCAAGTTACCTTCCACATCGATTTTCGTATCATTGGCCAAGACAACTGAACGAAGTAGTGGCATTTCAAGACCTAGTTCAATATCATCAGCTGAGTCATGTAGAACCGCATCGTAGAAGACTTTTTCGACTGTCATCTTGTTCATAGTCAGCGTACCAGTCTTATCAGAAGCGATGATTTCAGTTGAACCAAGTGTTTCAACTGCTGGCAACTTACGAACGATGGAATGTCGTTTGGCCAAAACTTGAGTACCAAGAGAAAGAACGATGGTAACGATAGCAGGAAGTCCTTCTGGAATGGCTGCAACGGCAAGGGCAACAGAAGTCAACAACTCACCAAGTGGATTTTTCCCTTGAATGAAGACACCCACTACAAAAGTAACAAGGGCAATGGCCAAGATAGCATAGGTCAAGACCTTAGAAAGGTTGTTCAAGTTTTGTTTGAGTGGTGTATCAGTCTCATCCGCATCTTGAAGCATACCAGCAATATGACCAACTTCAGTGTACATACCTGTATTGACAACAACACCCATCCCACGACCATAGGTTACGTTTGAGTTTTGGAAGGCCATGTTGACACGGTCACCAATACCAGCATCTGTCGCAAGCTCGACTGACAAGTCTTTTTCGACTGGTACAGATTCACCTGTCAAGGCTGCTTCTTCAATTTTAAGAGAGTTGGCTTCTATCAAACGTAGGTCCGCTGGTACCACGTCACCTGCTTCAAGGGCAACGATATCGCCTGGTACCAATTCTTTAGAGTCAATCTCTGCCATGTGTCCATCACGAAGAACGCGGGCAACTGGACTAGACATGGATTTGAGGGCTTCAATAGCTTCTTCAGCTTTTCCTTCTTGGTAAACACCAAAGGCAGCGTTGATGATAACCACAGCTAGGATGATAATGGCATCTGCGATATCTTCCCCACCAGAAGTCACGACTGACAAGATTGCTGCCGCAACTAGGATGATAATCATCAAATCCTTAAATTGCTCGATGAATTTGACCAAGATTGATCGTTTCTCGCCTTCTTCGAGTTCATTGTGCCCAAATTCGACAAGGCGCTTTTCCGCCTCACTTGATGACAAACCTTGCTCGGTCGCATCCACAGCCTGCAAGACCTCTTCAGGGCTCTGAGTATAAAACGCTTGGCGTTTTTGTTCTTTTGACATGTGTCTCCTCCTTGACATTGTGTGCAAAACAGACTCTCTTTCTGTCATATCTTTTCACGACAAACAAAAAGAGACCTGTTAATCATAACAAGTCTCGCTGTTTAAGATAGGGCCGGAAAGCATACTTTTCAGCATAAAATTCGGAATGACGACACTATCACAGGTTTCTGCCAGCTACTCCCTTGAGTAGTACTATTATACCAAATTTTGGGGAGTTTTCAAAGAGTAAAAACTGCCTTATTTGAATTTTTCCTTGAAAACCAGTATAATGGTAGAATGCTATGTGACTAGAAAGGAAGTTGAATGAAGCAATCTATCTCAAATCTCAAGTTAGCTGAGCGTGGAGCCATTATCAGTATTTCGACCTATTTGATCTTGTCTGCAGCCAAATTAGCAACTGGTCATCTCCTTCATTCATCCAGTTTGGTGGCCGATGGTTTTAATAACGTATCGGACATCATTGGAAATGTGGCCCTCTTAATCGGGATTCGGATGGCGCGCCAGCCTGCAGACCGTGACCACCGTTTTGGTCATTGGAAGATTGAAGATTTGGCAAGCTTGATCACTTCTATCATCATGTTCTATGTCGGTTTCGATGTTCTAAGAGATACCATTCAAAAGATTCTCAGTCGGGAAGAAACGGTCATTGATCCTCTTGGTGCAACTCTAGGAATCATTTCTGCAGCGATTATGTTTGTGGTCTATCTCTACAATACTCGCCTCAGTAAGAAATCCAACTCCAAGGCGCTGAAAGCAGCTGCTAAGGACAATCTTTCTGACGCTGTTACCTCACTTGGAACCGCCATTGCCATCCTAGCTAGTAGTTTCAATTATCCGATTGTGGATAAACTGGTTGCTATCATCATCACTTTCTTTATCTTGAAGACTGCCTATGATATCTTCATCGAGTCTTCCTTTAGTCTTTCAGATGGCTTTGACGACCGCCTGCTCGAGGACTACCAAAAGGCTATCATGGAAATTCCCAAAATCAGCAAGGTCAAATCGCAAAGAGGTCGCACCTACGGTAGCAACATCTACCTGGATATTACACTAGAGATGAATCCTGACTTGTCTGTTTTTGAAAGCCATGAAATCGCGGATCAGGTCGAGTCTATGCTGGAGAATCGTTTTGGCGTCTTTGATACCGATGTCCATATCGAACCAGCACCTATCCCTGAGGATGAAATTTTAGACAATGTCTATAAAAAATTGCTTATGCGTGAACAATTGATTGACCAAGGAAACCAACTAGAAGAACTCTTGACTGATGATTTTGTCTATATTCGCCAAGATGGAGAGCAGATGGATAAAGAGGCTTATAAGACCAAAAAAGAGTTAAATTCTGCTATCAAGGACATTCAAATTACTTCCATCAGTCAAAAAACCAAACTCATCTGCTATGAGTTAGATGGTATCATCCATACCAGTATCTGGCGTCGCCACGAAACCTGGCAAAATATCTTTCATCAAGAAACCAAAAAAGAATAGAGAAATCCGTTCATGAGATGGGATTTTTCTATTCTTTTATACTCAATAAAAATCAAAGTGCAAACTAGGAAGCCGGCCACAGGCTGTACTTGAGTCGGCAATGTGAAGCCGACATAGTTTACACTTTGATTTTCGAATAGTATTAACTATCAAATTCACTGAGATACTCATAGCGTTCGTATTTTTCAAGGAGTGCTTCATTTTTCTCATCCAATTCTTTTTGGAGAGTAGCCAGCTTACCAAAGTCAGAGCCGTTAGCCTGCATTTCCTCTTCAATAGCAGCGATACGTTTTTCCAAGGTTTCAATATCACCTTCAATACTTGCCCACTCCTGCTTTTCTTGGTAGGTCATGCGTTTCTTGTCTTCTCGAACCTTGACCACTTTTTCCTTTTCGGCCTTTTGCACTTGATTGGCCATATCTGTTTCAAAAGCTTTTTCATCAAGATAGTCGGTGTAATGACCAAAGAAAGGACGAATCTTGCCATCCTCAAAAGCGAGAATCTTGGTCGCTACCTTATCCAAGAAATAGCGGTCGTGACTGACTGTTAAAACGGGACCTGCAAAACCTTGCAAGAAATTCTCTAAGACTGTCAAAGTTGCAATATCTAGGTCATTGGTTGGCTCGTCTAAAAGAAGAACATTTGGTTTTTCCAAAAGCAGTTTGAGGAGATAAAGACGTTTTTTCTCACCCCCTGACAATTTCTCAATCAAGGTCCCATGCGTCGAACGTGGGAAGAGGAATTGCTCCAGCAACTCAGCGATGGAAGTCGTAGAACCACCACTGGTCTTGACCTCCTCTGCCACTTCCTGCAGGTAATTGATCACACGCTTGCTTTCATCCAAACCCTCAATTTGTTGAGAGAAATAGGCGATGCGAACAGTTTCCCCAATCACAACTTGTCCTGCTGTCGGCTCAAGACTTCCTGCAATCAGGTTAAGTAGGGTTGATTTTCCAACACCATTGTCCCCAACAATTCCAATACGGTCTTTAGCCTGAACTAAGAGATTAAAATCTTGCAAAATGGGCTTATTTTCATAGGCAAAGGAAACATCCTGAAACTCGATGACTTTCTTCCCAATCCGACTGGTTTCAAAGTTCATAGTCAAGTCTGTCTCAGCACTACTGCCTGAAACTTCCTTTTTCAGATCATGGAAACGATTGATACGAGCTTGTTGCTTGGTCGCACGTGCCTGCGGTTGTCTGCGCATCCAGACCAGTTCTTGTTTGTAGAGTTGTTCTTTTTTATGAAGTAGAGCTGCATCGCGCTCGTCCTGTTCTGCCTTAAGGCGAACATAGTCCTGGTAATTGCCCTGATATTCTGTCAAGCCTGCTCGCTCCAACTCGAAAATCCGTGTTGACAAAGCGTCTAAGAAATAACGATCGTGAGTGATAAAAAGGACGGTCTTCTTAGAATTTTTCAAAAAGAGGGTCAGCCACTCAATAATCGCAATATCCAGATGGTTGGTCGGCTCATCCAAAAGCAAGAGGTCGTGGTTGCCAAGTAAGACTTGTGCCAACTGTACCCGTCTTCTCAGACCACCTGACAATTCCCCAACAGGAGTAGATAAGTCTTGAATGCCCAATTTGCTAAGAACGGTCTTGACCTGACTCTCGATTTCCCAAGCTTGGAGAGAGTCCATCTCTGCCATGACACGTTCCAAACGCGCCTGCTTGTCCTCGCTATAGTCGAGCATAATCAATTCATACTCACGAATGAGCTGGATTTCCTTGAGTTCACTAGATAGAATCGTATCCAAAACTGTCTTTCTATCATCAAAATCAGGATCCTGAGTCAAGTAACCAATCTGGTAATCATTTTTAGCTGAAAAAGGACTGACATCCCCATCAAAGCCAGAAACACCAGAAAGGACGTCCAAAAGGGTGGTCTTGCCAGTCCCATTGACACCGATTAAACCAATTCTGTCTAAGTCATGGATAATAAAGGAAATATCCCTAAAAACGGTCTTGTCACCAACAGATTTACTTAGTTTTTCAACGATAAAATCACTCATTTTTTCTCCCTCAGGTAAGCATGGATGGCTTCACGATTATTCTCCAATTCTCCATCGACAATGGCAAACTCAATCTCTGTTAAAATCTCTCCCAAGTCTGGGCCTGGCTGATAGCCATATTCCTTGATCAAAATACCGCCATTAATCTGAATCTCTTTCTTGTCATGGATAGTCAAGCTTTGGTATTTTTCTGTGATGGCTTGTGGGTTGACTTCTTTTCCTTGAGCTTGACGAAGATTTTCAGCCTGTAAAAGCAAATCTATGTCAAAGCGATAACAATCTCGCTTGCTCAATTCTCCATTTTCACGCAGAGCCAAAATAATCAGCAAATCCTGAACTTGCTTGGCAAACTGGCGTGAGGTCTTCCAAGATTTCAAAAATGACTGCGCATTTTCAATCTCCAAAGCCCATAGTAAAGCCGCCCAGGCTTGTTCAGAGGATTCAAAAGTAAAATCAGTCTCCAAATCAAACAGTCTGTTGAGCTTGTCCTGGCTAGATGCCATATCAGGGAGATAGTCATAAGCTTGACTCTCAATCATGGAAGCCAACCCCCTTCTCCAAAATGGAGCCAGCAAGAGTTTATCAAACTCGACGAAGGTACGCTCTACAGAAATGTTCTCCAAAAGCGGCGTCAAGGTCTTCATAGCTTTAAATGTTTCTGGTTCAAGTGCAAAACCAAGACTAGCCTGAAAACGGAAACCACGCATAATCCGTAAAGCATCTTCGTTGAAACGCTCACTAGCCACTCCAACTGCTCGCAAGACTTGCTTTTCCAAATCTTCTAAACCATGGAACAAGTCAACGATTTCTCCTGTCTCATCCAAGGCAAAGGCGTTGACTGTGAAATCACGGCGTTTGAGGTCTTCTTCTAGCGAGCGCACAAAGGAAACCGCACTGGGTCTGCGATAGTCCACATAGACATCCTCTGTCCGAAAGGTTGTTACCTCATACTCCTCATCCCCATCTAAGACCAAGACGGTTCCATGCTCGATTCCGATATCGGCTGTTCGCGGAAAAATCTGCTTGGTCTCTTCTGGATAAGAAGACGTCGCAATATCCACATCGTGGATAGGGCTATGGAGAAGGGCATCTCGAACAGAGCCCCCAACAAAATAAGCCTCAAAGCCTGCTTCTTTAATTTTTTCTAATACTGGTAAAGCCTTCTGAAATTCAGAAGGCATTTGCATTAATCTCATAATAAGTGTTCTAATCCATAGACAAGCTCATGACGCTTGACAACTTCTTTAATTCCCAAATTGACTCCTGTCATGAAGGAGATGCGATCATAGGAGTCATGACGGAGGGTCAATCCTTCTCCTTGATTGCCAAAGATGACTTCCTGATGGGCTACCAAACCTGGCAAACGAACTGAGTGGATGCGCATACCATCAAAGTCAGCACCACGAGCACCAGCAATCAGCTCTTCCTCATCTGCTGCACCTTGCTGAATTGACTCTCGAATCTCTGCCATCAACTCAGCTGTTTTAATGGCTGTTCCACTCGGAGCATCCTTTTTCTTGTCATGATGGAGCTCAATAATCTCCACATTTGGGAAATATTTGGCAGCCTGCGTCGCAAATTGCATGAGTAAGACAGCACCCAAGGCAAAGTTAGGGGCAATCAGGCCACCCAAGTCTTGGGTACGAGAAAATTCTTTTAGCTCTGCAATTTCTTCACTCGTGAAACCAGTCGTTCCAACTACTGGAGCAAAGCCATTTTCAAGAGCAAAACGTGTATTTTCGTAGGCAACAGCTGGAGTAGTAAAATCTACCCAGACATCCGCTTCAAAACAAGCTAAATCAGCCTTATCCTTGAAAACAGGAATACCCTGCCATTCTGACTCAGACTCAAAAGGATCCAAAACTGCTACCAAGTCCAAGTCTGGATCAGTCAATACCATCTGACAAGCAGCCTGGCCCATCTTTCCCTTAAAACCGGCAATAATTACTCGAATACTCATCTCTACTCCTGTCTAAGATACAAAGTCCGTAAGAACACAAAGTGAAAATAGGAATTCCAATCAAGAAGTGTCTACTTCTTGGAAGAACTATCTTTTTCACACAGGGTTCCAGGCGTGTTCAATTATCAAGATACAAAGGACCTTAGCTGCCCCTGAAAAATAGGGAATGGCACTGACTTTCCACGAAAGGCAAGACAGGCATCTTTTTTCAAGAAGCAGGTAGTCCGTGTTCAATTGCTAAGATACAAGGCATCTTAACTAGCCTAGAAGCGCCAACTAAATCACTGGAATATAACCCAGAGCAATACTTCCTGCTCCTAGGTGCGTTCCAATGACACTACCAAATGTAGCAAGTGAAACATCCGAACCCAAGCCAAAATCAAGCAAATGCTGACGCAATTCTTCAGCCTTTTCAGGAGCATTCCCATGAATGACAATGACCCGGTATTGACCTGAAGCCGTTGTTTCCTTGATAATTTCAATTAAGCGCTTGGTGGCCTTCTTTTCAGTACGAACTTTTTCGTAAACTTCAATCACACCTTGATCGTTAAAATAAAGGATTGGCTTAATGCTAAGCAAATTGCCCAAAATGGCAGCCCCATTTGAAAGACGTCCACCTTTTACCAAATGATCCAAGTCATCTACCATGATAAAGGCTGACGTACGGCTGATTTGAATGGCTAGCTTATCCTGAATGCTGGCAAAATCATCGCCCTGATCACGCCAATTAAAGACGCTTTCAACCATGATGCCTAGGGGAGCACTTGTAATCAAAGTGTCTGGGAAAGCAATGGTTAAGCCCTCATAGTCATCGACCATATACTGGATATTTTGGTAAAAACCTGAAATTCCAGAAGATAGGAAAAGCCCCAAGGCATGTGTATAGCCTTGTTCTTTGAGCGAAGTTAAGATTTCATCTAACTTGGCAATACTTGGTTGACTGGTCTTAGGCAATTCAGAAGCCTGAGCCATTTTTTGGTAAAATTCCTCAGCAGACAGATTGATGCCTTCGACATATTCCTCACCATCAATATTGACAGGAATATCCAAGACAAACAAGTCTTCTCTTTGCAAGGTCTCTGCACTGAGATAAGCAGAGGAATCTGTGAAAACAGCTAATTTCATATTAGAACTCCAAATTAATTCCTGGTAAGTCTAATGCAATTTCAGTCACTTCGTAAGTCAAACGATTGAGCATGTTCAAACATGGACGAGCCAAGGTTTCCACCTCTTCTTGGTTCAATTCATTTGGTTCATTGACAATACGGCCATCGATATGGTTTACTTGTGAGATTGTTCCACTAATGACAAACTTATCAAATACAATCATAAAGCTCAAGATGACAATCAAGGAAGTCACTTGATTTTCTTGGTCATGTTGGAGCAATTGGAAATTCACATCCACCTTGGTTTCAGGAGCTCCATTTTCATTTTACCATTCAAAATTACGCGCATCAAAATGATACTGACTAACAAATTCTTGTTCACGTTTAAGATTCATGTCTTTCTCCATCGGCTACAATATTATAAGCTATTGTACCATAATTTTTTATTTTCATCTAGTTTTCTAGGATTTAATCAATCCCAATTTCAGCACGAACTACATCTGTGATGGTATCAACATAGTAGTCTACTTCTTCTGTTATAGGCGCTTCTGCCATAACACGCAAGAGGGGCTCTGTTCCACTTGGACGAACAAGGATACGGCCGTTCCCCGCCATTTCTTCTTCCATCTTCTCGATGATGGCCTTGATAGCTGGCACTTCCATGGCCTTTTCCTTCATGACGTTTTCCACTCGGATATTAACTAATTTTTGTGGATAAATCGTTACTTCTGCCGCCAACTCTGATAAGCTCTTACCAGTTTCCTTCATGATTTTAGTCAATTGAACTGCTGATAATTGACCATCACCTGTGGTATTGTAATCCATCAAGATAACGTGACCAGACTGTTCACCACCAAGGTTGTAGCCTGATTTTCTCATTTCTTCAACAACGTAGCGGTCACCAACTGCAGTAACTGCCTTGTTAATACCTTCGCGATTCAAGGCCTTGTGGAAACCAAGGTTAGACATAACAGTTGTCACAATTGTATTTTGAGCCAATTGTCCTTTTTCAGAAAGGTATTTTCCGATGATGTACATAATCTTGTCACCATCGACGATGTCACCATTCTCATCAACAGCAATCAAGCGGTCACTGTCTCCATCAAAGGCCAAACCAATAGCTGACCCACTTTCTTTGACCACTTCTTGAAGGGCTTCTGGATGTGTTGAACCAACATTAAGGTTGATGTTAAGACCGTCTGGTGTTTCCCCGATAACCGTCAATTGGGCACCAAGGTCTGCAAAGATTTGACGGGCACTGGTAGAAGCTGCTCCATTAGCTGTATCCAAGGCAACCTTCATTCCATCAAGAGGAGTTCCAGTTGAAACAAGGTATCCTTCATACTTACGCAAGCCTTCTGGATAATCTACCAAGATTCCTAAGCCTTCTGCACTTGGACGAGGAAGAGTGTCTTCCTCAGCATCTAGCAAGGCTTCAATTTCTGCTTCTTTTTCATCATCTAGTTTGAAGCCATCACCGCCAAAGAACTTGATTCCGTTATCAAGGGCTGGGTTGTGGCTAGCAGAAATCATGACACCGGCACTTGCTCCTTCAGTTTCAACCAAGTAAGCTACTGCTGGTGTTGCAAGGACACCAAGTTTGTATACGTGAATCCCTACTGAAAGGAGACCTGCCACCAAGGCCGATTCCAGCATTTCCCCTGAAATACGTGTGTCACGTCCTACAAAGACTTTCGGCGCTTCCGTTTCATGTTGACTAAGAACATAGCCTCCAAAACGTCCTAGTTTAAAGGCTAATTCTGGTGTTAGTTCTAGGTTAGCTTCTCCACGGACTCCATCAGTCCCAAAATATTTACCCATTGTTATAAAATCCTTTTCTATTTTTAATTCGTTTTTGAACTAGTTGCTTTCGTTGACGAAGATGTCTCCGATGAACTGCTTGTACTTGAATTTGATGTGCTTGAACTTGGTGCTACTGGTTTTGTAGTCACCTTCATTATTGTATCAAACGGAGTGATAACTGCCGGTAAGACAACACCATTGCGGTCGATTGCCTGCAAAGGTACTGAACCACTGTAATTACCTGTTATGCGTTCGCTAGTTGGCAAGACAGCGATAATCTTATCAATTCTATCCAATGTCTCTTGGTCACTCGTAATAGACACTTCTTTATCTGACACCATGACATTTTCAATTTGTACCCGACTATCAATTTGACTAGGGTCAATCTCTGGTACAATCTTTACCTTATCCTTCTGAGCCTTCTTACCAATCTTGACTGTAATTTTTTGCGGAGTCGCCACAGCGGTCAGCCCATTGGGTAAATCTTCAATGCTCAAAGGAACTTCAATCGTTCCAACACCGGCATCTGTTAGGTCAGCAGTAACCTTGAATTTACGTGTACTTTCTTGCATTTCACTAGCTAGCGATAGGCGATTTGCACCAGTCAAGACCACTGATACTTCTGAAGCAAAACCGCTAATAAAATACTTATCACTATTATAGCGTATGTCAATAGGGACATTTGTTACTGTATTAGTATAGGTTTCCGTTTTTACCTGCCTAGCACTGGTACTGTTTTGAAAATTCGTCGCCGTAGCATAGACAAATAAGACACAAGCAAAAAAGAGTGAGGATATGATATATAAACTATTTTTTTTCATGTTTCCATCCTCCTAGCAATCGTTCTTTAAAACTAAGACCCACTTCCTCTTTTGGAAGTAAGATTTCACGTAATTCTGTTTCAAATTCATCAAGTGTTAGGTTGTGCTTAAACCTTCCATTATAGGTTATCGAAATTCCTCCCGTTTCCTCTGATACAACAAAAGTCAAGGCATCTGAGACTTCTGATAAACCGATAGCCGCCCGGTGTCTGGTCCCAAATTCCTTGGAAATCCCTGTGTTTTTTGTCAAGGGCAGATAGGCAGACGTCACAGCGATACGTTCTTCTTTGATAATCACCGCACCATCATGTAGGGGAGTGTTGGGAATAAAAATGTTAATGAGAAGTTCTGCAGAAATCTTAGCATCCAAGGGAATTCCTGTCGAAATATACTCCTGCAAGGTACGTACACGCTGAATAGCAACCAAGGCCCCGATTTTACGAGGACTCATGTATTCAACAGACTTAACAAAGGCACGAATCATCTGTTCCTCAGCACTAATAGGGGCATTGGAAAAGAAATCTGTCGCTCTTCCCAAACGTTCCAAACCAGTCCGAATCTCTGGAGAGAAGATAACAACCGCCGCAATAACCCCATAAGTAATAATTTGATTGATTAACCAAGAAATCATAGTCAAACCAATCATATTTGCAAGGATTTGAGCTAAAATAAACACCAAAACTCCACGTACCAAAATCATAATCTTGGTTCCTGCAATAGCTTTTGTAAAATGGTATAAAATATAAGCAACAATCAAAATATCAATCAGATTGATAGCTATCGTCCATGGACTTGCAAACAAACTGGTCCAATATTGCAGATTGGATAATTGTTGAAAATTCATCCCTGATATCCTCCCTATCAAAACACTTTCGTCCTATTATACCATTTTCTGGCATTTTTTTCCCTATCCTAGTCCAGTTTACATTGAACAAAAATATGATAAAATAAACTGACTAGAAAAAACAAAGGAGAAACTATGTCTCAACTCTATGATATTACCATTGTGGGTGGTGGTCCTGTCGGGCTTTTTGCAGCCTTTTATGCCCACCTACGCCAAGCCAAGGTTCAAATCATCGACTCTCTTCCCCAGCTAGGTGGACAACCTGCTATTCTCTACCCTGAAAAGGAAATCCTAGACGTACCAGGCTTCCCAAACCTGACTGGAGAAGAGTTGACTAACCGCTTGATTGAACAGCTAAATGGATTTGATACCCCTATTCATCTCAATGAAACGGTTCTTGAGATTGACAAACAAGAAGAAGAATTTGCCATCACAACTTCTAAAGGAAGTCACTTGACTAAAACAGTCATCATCGCTATGGGTGGCGGTGCCTTCAAACCACGTCCGCTGGAACTTGAAGGGGTTGAGGGCTATGAAAATATCCACTACCACGTTTCTAACATTCAGCAATACGCTGGTAAGAAAGTGACGATTCTTGGTGGGGGAGACTCGGCTGTGGATTGGGCTTTGGCTTTTGAAAAAATCGCACCAACTACCCTTGTTCACCGCAGAGATAATTTCCGTGCCTTGGAACACAGTGTTCAAGCCTTGCAAGAATCATCTGTAACCATCAAGACACCATTCGCCCCTAGCCAACTCCTTGGAAATGGAAAAACACTTGATAAACTTGAAATCACAAAAGTCAAATCTGATGAAACTGAAACCATTGACCTAGACCACCTCTTTGTCAACTATGGTTTCAAATCTTCTGTCGGTAACCTTAAAAACTGGGGGCTCGACCTCAACCGTCACAAGATTATCGTCAACAGCAAACAGGAATCCAGCCAAGCAGGTATCTATGCTATCGGTGACTGCTGCTACTATGACGGAAAAATTGATCTGATTGCGACAGGCCTCGGAGAAGCTCCAACTGCTGTCAACAACGCTATCAACTACATTGACCCTGAACAAAAAGTACAACCAAAACACTCTACTAGTTTATAAAAAAGAACCACGAGTCACATAGGATTCGTGGTTTTATAATTCATCGGCTATCTTATTGATTTTTCTGAGTCTGTGATTGACACCACTTTTGGTCAGAGGGGTGCTGAGGCTATCTGCTAACTGCTGGATAGAGTAGTCTGGGTGCTGAATCCTCAGTTGCGCCACTTCCTGCAAATCTACTGGCAAATTTTCTAAGCCCATGATATCTTTGATTTTACTGATATTGTTAATGGTCTTCATGCTGGCAGAAACTGTCCGAGCGATATTAGCTGTCTCGGCATTATTAGCCCGATTGAGGTCGTTACGAGTTTCTCGCAAAATCTTAACCCGCTCAAAATCATCACGTGCCTGCATGGCTCCGATTACTATCAAGAAGTCCATAATGTCTTCTGCTCGCTGGAGATAGGTCACAGCCCCCTTCTTGCGCTCAAGCACCTTGGCATCCAGTAAAAACTGTTGGAGAAGGGAGGCAATTCCTTGCGCGTGGTCCAGATAAACAGAACTGATTTCCAACTGGTACTTGCCTGACTCAGGGTCACGAATGCTCCCATTTGCCAAGAAAGCGCCACAGAGATAGGCACGACCTGCTTCCTCATCCGATAAAATCGCCTCATCAATACCTGTTTCCAAGCCAAAGAAAGAGTCTGCCAAGTGCAAATCACTTAACAAATCCTGCACCTTTTCATCTGTAAAAACGGTATAGACGCGATTCTTGCGAAGATTGCTCCGTTGGTGGTGACGAATTTCAGATTTGATTTCATAGAAATGGAGAAAGGACTCATAGAGGTGACGGGCCAGTTTGGCATTTTCTGTCACAACTGACAAAGTCAAGCCCGAAGTCGAGAGACCGATGCTACCAGACATTTTGATAATGGCAGATAATTCATGCCGGCTCAGATGGTGTTGGCCCAGGATTTCTTCTTTTACTGCTACTGTGAAACTCATTTTTTCACCTGTATAATGCGCATCAACTCGTCCACAATCAAATCTCCATCGTGGAAGGCACCGCCATTTTCCAGACGAAGGAAGTTAGATGAAATCACGCGCGAAACTTGCTTACAAAGACCTACAAAATCGTGTTCCACTTGCACCAAGTATTCATCAAAACGGTTGGAATTCATGTATTTCTGAGGCACTTTTTCAATATTCACCAAGACAGTGTCGATAAAAGGGCGACCAAGGTGACGATGCAAGACTTCCACGTGGTCGCTATCTGTAAAGTGTTCCGTCTCTCCACGTTGGGTCATAATATTGCAGACATAGGCAATTTCTGCCTTGGTTTCCAAAAGAGCCCGCCCAATTTCCTTAATCACGATATTGGGCAAAATAGAGGTAAAGAGGGAACCTGGCCCTAGGACAATCATGTCACTTTCAAGGATGGTCTGCACTACTCGACGGCTGGCCAGAGGCGTATCATCGTTTAGAGCATTAGTCACATAGACATTGTCAATTATGCCTCGATGGTCTACAATATGACTCTCTCCAACCACTTCTGTCCCATCCTGAAAGACTGCATGAAGGGTCAAAGGATGGTCACTGGAAGGATAAATTTTCCCTGTTGTATGGAAAAATTTGCTCAATAACTGCATGGCATTATAGGTTGAACCCTGCATTTCTGACAAGCCAGCAATGATGAGATTTCCCAATGGATGGCCAGCAAAGGCTCCGGCATCCTCAGAGAACCGATACTGAAAGACCTTCTCATAAAACTTAGGCATATCCGACATGGCCACAAGGACATTACGAAGATCACCTGGCGGTGTCAACTGTTGCATATTTTTTCGGAGTTCACCTGAAGAACCACCATCATCTGCCACCGTCACGATAGCTGCGATTTCCACATCTTTTTCCCGCAGACTTTTTAGAATGACGGGAATTCCAGTCCCTCCACCAATCACCGTTATCTTTGGTTTTCTCATGAACGGTTTACCGTTTCCTTTCTGCGGTCTTTGTCGCGATGCCCTTCATTAACAGACCAATTCTTGGATAAGTCCTGCGCCAAGCGTTTAGCAAATGCCACACTACGGTGTTGTCCACCCGTACATCCCATGGCAATGGTCAAAACGGACTTACCTTCCTTTTGGTAACTTGGCAGAATCGGCTCAATCAAGGCCAATAAATGTTGATAAAAGTCTTCTGACTCAGGATGGTTCATGACATAATCATAAACAGGTTCATCCACACCCGTTTGGTTTCTCAGTTCTGGTAGATAATAGGGATTTGGCAAGAAACGGACATCAAAGACCAAGTCCGCATCAATCGGGATTCCATACTTAAATCCGAAAGACATGACTTCGATACGGAAAGACTGGGCTTGTTCTTGGTCTGAAAACTGCTCTGCAAGGGTTTTGCGCAGCTCACGTGGAGTGAGTTCAGTCGTATCCACCACATTTTGGCTCATATTTTTCAAAGGTGCCAAGAGTTCACGTTCCAACTTGATTCCATCTAAAATACGACCGTCTGCTGCTAGTGGGTGACTCCGTCTGGTTTCCTTGTAACGAGCGACCAATTCCTTATCAGCCGCATCCAAAAAGAGGATTTTGAAATCCAAACCATCTTGATTTTCCAACTCATCCAAAACAGCTTGAATCTCTGAAAAGAAAGAACGGCTACGCATATCCACTACCAAGGCCAACTTAGGATTGTCTTCCTTAATTTCAACCAGCTGCAAAAACTTAGGCAAGAGAGCTGGCGGCATATTATCAATGGTGAAATAACCTAGATCCTCGAAGGACTGAATGGCTACAGTTTTCCCTGCGCCACTCATCCCTGTCACAATCACCAAGTGAAGTTGTTTCTTTGTCATCTTTTTCTCCTTATATCAAAAGAAGTTTGGCAACACCAAACTTCAACTAGCTTATCCAATCTCTGCGATGACTTCAATTTCGACTTTTACATCACGAGGAAGACGAGCTACCTCCACAGCTGAACGAGCTGGGAATTCCTCTTTGAAGGCCGTTTGGTAAACCTCATTAAAAGGAACAAAGTCGTTCATATCGCTCAAGAAGCAAGTTGTTTTGACAACATGGTCAAAGTCTGTTCCTGCTTCTGCCAAAATAGCACCGATGTTTTTCAAGACTTGCTCTGTCTGTTCTTGGATATTCTCTCCTACAATTTCCCCAGTTTCAGGGGATAGGGGAACTTGACCGCTAGCAAACAAAAGGTTGCCAACGATTTTTCCTTGAACATAGGGTCCGATAGCCTTTGGGGCCTTATCTGTATGAATTGTTTTTGCCATTTTCTTTTCCTCACAATTTTTCTAAGATTGCATCCCAAGCCTCATCCATCCCTGCCTTGCTGACAGATGAAAAGAGGATGAAATCGTCACTTGGGTCAAAGTTTAATTTCTTTTTGATTGCTGATTCATGCTTGTTCCATTTACCACGAGGAATCTTGTCCGCCTTGGTCGCCACAATGATGACTGGAATCTCATAATACTTGAGAAATTCGTACATCTGCACATCATCTGCTGACGGGTCATGACGAAGGTCAACTAGACTGACAACCGCACGGAGATTTTCCCGAGTCGTTAAGTACTCCTCAATCATGCACCCCCACTTTTCACGTTCCTTTTTAGAAACACGAGCATAGCCATAACCAGGCACATCCACAAAGCGCATCTTGTCATCAATGTTAAAAAAGTTCAGGAGCTGGGTTTTACCAGGTTTTCCTGATGTACGGGCGAGATTCTTACGGTTCAACATAGTGTTGATAAAGCTGGATTTACCAACATTTGAACGCCCTGCTAGGGCAATCTCTGGCAGTTCATCCTGCGGATAGTGGGACTTATTAGCTGCACTGAGCAAGATTTCAGCATTGTGTATATTAAGTTCCATAGTCACCTCTAGGCTGTTTCTAGGATCGGTTTATCCGTTCCATCGACAGTTTCTTTAGTGATGCGAACCAATTTCACATTTTCCTGACTCGGCACCTCAAACATAACATCTAGCATGGTTTCTTCGATGATGGAGCGAAGTCCACGCGCCCCTGTCTTCCGTTCGATTGCTTTATTAGCAATCTCTTGAAGGGCTTCGTCGTCAAATTCCAACTCAACATCATCATAAGAAAGCAAGGTTTGGTATTGTTTCACCAAGGCATTTCTTGGCTCTTTCAAGATGCGAACCAAGTCATCAACGGTCAATTGCTCAAGAGCCGCAAAAACAGGCAAGCGTCCAATCAACTCAGGGATAATACCAAATTTTTGAATGTCTTCAGCGATGATTTCTTGCATATATGAGCTGTTTTCATCAATCGCCTTATTGTTTTGACCAAATCCGATGACTTTTTCACCCAGACGTTGTTTGACAATTTCTTCAATACCATCAAAAGCACCACCCACGATGAAGAGGATATTTTTTGTATCCACTTGAATCATCTCTTGTTGTGGATGTTTGCGTCCACCTTGAGGCGGCACGCTAGCAACAGTTCCCTCGATAATCTTGAGAAGGGCTTGTTGCACCCCTTCACCAGAAACATCACGTGTGATAGACACATTCTCACTCTTCTTGGCAATCTTGTCAATTTCATCCACATAGATAATGCCACGCTCTGCACGTTCGATGTTAAAGTCAGCAACCTGCAAGAGTTTGAGGAGGATATTTTCCACATCCTCACCCACATAACCAGCCTCCGTCAGAGCTGTCGCATCCGCAATAGCAAAAGGCACATTCAAGCTCTTAGCCAAGGTCTGGGCAAGGAAAGTTTTCCCTGAACCAGTTGGGCCAATCATCAAAATGTTTGACTTCTGCAAATCTACATCTTCTGACTCTTCGCGTGTATCGTGGAAATTGATGCGTTTGTAGTGGTTATAAACCGCCACTGCCAAGGCACGCTTGGCACGATCTTGACCAATTACATAGTGGTTCAAGATATGGAGGAGTTCAATTGGTTTTGGCACCTCAGACAAGTCTGCCAAGACTTCCTCAACCAATTCTTCTCGAATGATTTCCTGAGCTAACTCCACGCATTCATTACAAATAAAAGCATTGTTGCCAGCAATTATTTTTTGTACTTCTTCTTGGTTTTTGCCACAAAATGAGCAATAAACCATCATATCATTTTTTCTATTTGTAGACATGATTTCCTTCCATTCTATACTGTCATTCTATCTAAAATAAGGTCATGTAAAAAGCATGAATACTATTGACCAGATTGGTAAAGGCATTTAACCAAAGGAGGATAGAAAGCCCGTAACGCTTTTTACGAAAAGCTTGTGCTCCTGCCAGAAAGCAGATGAAACACAGAAAAGCCGTGAATAGACCAAATAAACTCCGTTCCATTAGAGTTCCTTTCTCTTGCGGTATTGGATGGTAAAATCATAAGGATTCTTCTCATCTTTGGCGTAAAATTTGCTTGAAACTGTCTCAAAAAGAGACAAGTCAAGTTCTTCAGGGAAATAGGTATCTCCTTCCACACGAGCATGAATGTGAGTGACAATCACTTCATCAAGGTAAGGTTCAAAAGCCTGAAAAATTTGCTTCCCACCAATAATGTAGAGATTCTTTTCTTGAGCCTGATACCAGTCAAGAACAGACTGGACGTCCTGAAAAGTAGCAACCCCATCTATCTTTTCTTCCGGATTACGCGTCAAAATCAAGGTTTCCCGTTTTGGAAGCAAGCGACGCCCCATCCCATCAAAGGTCACACGCCCCATCAAGATAGCATGATTCAGAGTTGTTTCTTTAAAGTGCTGCAATTCTGCTGGCAAATGCCAAGGCAGACGATTTTCCTTACCAATCACACCCTCTTCATCCTGGGCCCAAATAGCTACGATTTTCTTAGTCATACTTCCATCCTTTTCACTGATAGTACTATTTTATCAAAAAACTCAAAAAAAGACTGGTTTGGAATAGCTTACAAAATAGAAAAAATCTGTAAGAAATTTCCTACAGATTTATCTATGTTTCCTTATTTCTTACAAACCAGGTGCTTGTCCAAGTTCGGCTGCAAGCATCCAAATTGTTTTATCTGTTTCAGTTTTAGCGCCTACAAAGATACCGTTTGTCACATCGTCACCTTCTTCATCAGTGACATCCAAACCTTTTTGGAAAAGTTCTGACAAGTAACGGTAGATAACAAGAACACGTTCCAAGCTTTCTTCAACATTACGGTATTCACTAGCTTCTTCTTCGATTTCACTATTTTGAAGGAACTCTGTCAATGTAGAGAATGGGCTTCCACCGAGTGTAATCAAGCGTTCGCTGATTTCATCCAATTGACCGTCAAGAGCTTCCATGTACTCATCCATTTTTGGATGCCATACAAGGAAACCACGACCATGCATATACCAGTGCACTTGGTGCAAAGCAACGTGAGCTACATACAAATCAGCAACAGCTTGGTTCAAGACTTCCTTTGTTTTTGCCAATGCTACTGGCGCTGCTTTTGTCAATGATGTTACGTCTTTTACTGCTTCTTTTTTCAATTCTACCATTTTCTTTACCTCATTCATTATTTTTTGTAACCACTTCTTAATGATTACTACCTTAGTATACTACTAAGGAAAACTAATAGCAAGACAAAGAACTTATATGAGAAAAGTTGCAATAGACTGATAATTTAAGAATTCTTTAGAAGACAAAAAAGAGGGTTGGATGCTTATAGTCAATGGAAATCCATCAGCAAACTAGGAAACTAAACCCAGCTTGACCAAAGCACAAGTTTTGAGGTCGCAGGTAGAACTGACCAAGCTGATGTGGTTTGAAGAAATTCCCCAATACTATAATAGATTGAAATAAGATGAAACCAAGTCGATTAGGAAAGGTAAATGAATTTCTAAAATGTTTTACCAATCACAAGGTCTTTGTCTATATTCAATCTACTATATAAGCTTCATTTCCGAGCAAGATCTTGAATTTACTCGAGGATGAACTATCATAAAACAAAGAAAAAGAGGGTGCTACTATCACATCCCTCTTTCAAATCATCGCTTAATACCAAACGCTGACATCTACGCGCCCTTGGATTCCTTTCATGTATTCAGAAGAGGTATATTGCCAACCTTTTTCTCCTGAATAATAAGGGTTTTCCCATTCTAAAGCATTCGTATAGGCCGCTACCCAGTTTACATGTTTTAAAATATCTGGGTGTTTTAAACGCGTCTGTAATAAACTACGATAGCTATAGACATACACATTTTGATAACCCGCCTGCTTCATCGTGTCCATGTACTTGTTGATGATTTTAACCCAAGTGTCTGTATCACTTGGAGCTCTCTTGCTCTTATTTACATATTCCCAGTTCTCAACATCATAATAGATAGGGTAAGACAGGTTCATATTGTATTTCTTTATAAGTTCAATGGTCTGTTTAGCGTCATTCTCAGCATCGGTCTCATTTTCAGCATAGGTATAGAGATAGACACCATAAGGAATTCCCAGACGGTTTAACTCCTTAATGTTATGCGCCAATTCCTTGTCTTCTTTACCGCTATAACCTAGACGAACAATGACACCATCCACCTCGTTCTCATCAATAACCTTTTTCCAATCATTGATACGACCATTGTGCTCACTAATATCAATGACTTTCTTAGCATGTTCGGTTCCCACTTGTTCTTCTCTATTATTAAAGAAATAGCGTTTACCATCTCTGTGAACCCAGCCGACATTCAAATCTTTCTTTTCTTTGAGCTCACCAGAGGCCGCAAAGATATAGCGAGCACCATCCATAATCACTTCGTCAGTCGCCATAGCACCACTTCCAGTCAAATAGTAGTTGCCTTGCCACTCATTCCGAGCCATATAGCCCCACTTCTTGAAATAGTACCATTTGCCGCCCACTTTTTGCCACTCTTGGTTAGCATAAGTTCCATCGGATTTTAGATAAAAATAAGCAGAATAGGCTGGATCATAGAGCCATTCATTTTGCATCATAGCTCCTTGACCATTCAAGAAATAACTTCCTTGCCATTGGCTTTTAGCCATGTAACCCCACTTCTTGAAGTAGTACCACTTATTTCCAATCAATTGCCATTCTTGATGAGCATAAGCCCCATCTGACTTGAGATAAAACCAACTCTTGTAATTACTGTCATAGATCCACTCGTTTTGGGCCATATATCCACCTGATTTCAGGTAGTAATTTCCATGCCATTCATTCTGCGAGTAACGACCATCTGAATTAATATAAAACCAGGCCTTATAGTAGTTGTCAAAAATCCATTCACTTTGAGCTTTAGAGCCATCATCCTTTACATAATAATCCCCATCCCAGTGGGCAGCAGCATTAGTCTGTACTTCTGTGCTCGTTTGCGTTTTATTAGAAGACTGATTTTGCTCTGAACTACTTGAAGCTGTCGTTGTATCCTGCGAAGTTTTTGCTACTTCAGTTTCATTTGCAGCGACATGACTAGTTGCCAAGCCTAGTAAACAGATACTTGCTAATCCAATTTTTGTTTTCAATCTTTCCTCTCCTATAAAAAATGTAACAGACATCTGAATGCTGTTCCACCTAGCTTTTGCTACTTACTGATTATTTTACAAAGTCAAGCAAAGCCAAGAAGCTTTCAGCTTCAAGTGACGCACCACCTACAAGGGCACCGTCAACGTCTGGGCAAGCCATGTATGAAGCAACATTTTCAGGTTTAACAGAACCACCGTATTGAACACGAACTTTGTCTGCGACTTCTTGACCAAAGTCAGCAGCTACAACGTCACGAACAACTTTACACATTTTTTGTGCATCGTCTTGTGAAGCTGATTTACCAGTACCGATAGCCCAGATTGGCTCATAAGCGATAACTGAGGCAGCAACTTGTTCAGCAGTCAATCCAGCCAATGCAGCAGATACTTGAGCACCTACGAATTCAGCAGCTTTACCAGCTTCGTAAGTTTCAAGTGATTCACCACAACAGATGATTGGAAGCATACCGTTCGCAAAGATTGCTTTTGCTTTTTTGTTGATATCTTCGTCAGTTTCATGGAAGTAGTCACGGCGTTCTGAGTGACCGATAACAACGTAGTCAGTACCGATTTCTTTCAAAACTTGTGGGCTAGTTTCACCAGTGAAAGCACCTGCATTTTCAAAATAGCAGTTTTGAGCAGCAACTTTAAGGTTTGAGCCTTTTGCAACAGCAAGAACAGTTGTCAAATCAAGAGCTGGAGCAGCGATACCTGCTTCAACCAGATCTGATGAAGGAAGTTTTGATGCAACTGCTTCAACGAATGCTTTAGCTTCTTCTGGATTTTTGTTCATTTTCCAGTTACCAGCGATAAATGGTTTACGTGACATTTCACATACCTCTTTTTTCAATTTATTTTCTATTTATTCTATCACAATTATACACAGCTTGCAAATCTTACTCGGATTTCAAGCCTACTTGCATGGATTAATCCTTCCAGAGATCCATGGCATTTATGAAATCTGCAGATACCTGTGTCAACTGAGGATTGCTTGCTTCTCTTTCTGCTCTCTTGGCCTCAATTTGAGCCACACTCTTGATTCCTTCATGGCGCCAGTTTCTCAAAATCGCCTGAATGTACTTCCAGTTTGGTTTTCCATTCAAAACAGCTTCACGAAGAGCCTCCTTAATCAAGTCAGCACTGGTTCCATCTTCCTTTAGTGTCTTGGTCAAATCCTCAATCTCAAAAGGCGTCAACAATCGTCCCAACTCCTGCTGGAAGGTTTCCACCAAATCCTTGAGCTGGTTTTGAGGTGTCAGCTGGTCTGAACTTGAATGAACTGCTCCAAACAGGTCATCCAAACGTTCCAAGGCCAAACTAGCATCAAAGAGCAATTCAATTTCGCCATTTAATTCGATAGTACGATACTGGAGCAGTCCCCTTTCCGTCAGATTAGAAATGGACTGGTTGACATCCGAAATTTCCTTGCCAATCCTTTCAGCAATCTGGCTTGGCGACATTTCTTCTAAGCCTGTCGTATTTTGCAAATAGAAAAATTGCCAAACCAGAAAATCGTCGCTAGAAGGAAAGAGTTCCTTAAAATGCAAGAGCAGGGCACTCGGTAAAACCAAGATACCTGATTTAAAAGCGTCTAAATATGTCATAATTCCTCTTATAAATACCCATATGCAGATGCATCATCTTCTATCTTTCTCCAATCAAAAGGCGTCTCCTGATAGACCGCATGGTTTACCCAATTACTGAAAAAGAGGGCTGCAGATGAAGACCAACAAAGACAAGGTACCTGATTAACATCATCATCTTTAAAGTAATTTTCTGGAATATGTGGGTCGAAACCTGCATCACGATCTCGAAAATACTCTTTTGCCAAGGTATCACGGTCATACTCCAAATGACCAAAACTATAAATTTCTCGTAAATCACGACTGGCCAAAATAGAAACCCCAACCTGAGGTCCTTCTGATAAAATCTCGAGATTGGTCTTGTTTAAGACCTCTTCCTTAGAAATCTCCGTGTGCCGTGAATGAGGGGATACATAGCTATCATCAAAGCCTCTAAATAGAAGGTGACCCTCTTTTAGGGTGTCCTGAGGATAAATACCTGATAGCTTACTGTCCATCTGGTATTTTTCTACACCATAGCGCAGATAAAGCCCAGCCTGAGCCCCCCAACAGATATGAAGGGTCGAATAGACATGAGTCTTAGACCACTCAAGCATCTGTCTAAATTCCTCCCAATAGTCCACTTCCTCAAATGGTAAATGCTCAACTGGAGCACCCGTGATGATCATCCCATCAAAATACTCATCCTTGACTTCAGGAAAAGTTTTATAGAAGGTCTCCATGTGCTCTGAACGAGTTGTTTTAGAACGGTGGCTCTCCATATAGAGAAAATCAATATCCAGTTGTAGGGGTGTATTAGCCAAGTGGCGCAACAACTGGGTCTCTGTGACCATTTTCTGTGGCATGAGATTTAAAATTAAAATCTTCAAAGGACGGATATCTTGGTGGGCAGCACGTTGATCATCCATGACAAAGATATTCTCTGTCCGTAAAATCTCAACAGCTGGCAATTTTTTATCAATTCGAATCGGCATAACCCTCTCCTAACTGTACTCTTTCAGGAATAATTGCATATGTTTGAAGACAAATCTCAAACACTTAGTCCTTTTATTATACTGTAAGAAGATATAGTTTTCAATTATAGTTTTTCTCTAACTAGTTATAGTCTATTTTTATATCCTAGTGTAGAGAAAACAGCCCTAGGGACTGTTTTCATTAATAATGCATAAGAACTTTGTAGTCGTAGTCACCAATTTTTTCACGGCCGTTCAATTCATCCAATTCAACAAGGAAGGCACAACCTGCCATAACACCACCAAGTTTTTCAATCATCTCGATAGTTGCCTTAACAGTTCCACCTGTCGCCAAAAGGTCATCTACAATAAGAACACGTTGACCTGGCTTAATGGCATCCGCGTGCATAGTCAAGGTATCGACACCGTACTCTTTTTCATAGTCAGCAGAAATAACTTCGCGTGGCAATTTACCTGGCTTACGAACAGGCGCAAAACCAATTCCCAACTCAAAGGCAACTGGACAACCCACGATAAATCCACGAGCTTCAGGTCCCACGATCATGTCGACTTTCTTGTCAGTAGCATACTGAACGATTTCACGAACAGCGTAGCTATAAGCATTTCCATCAGCCATCAAAGGACTAATATCACGGAAGGTAATGCCTTCCTTTGGATAATTTTCAATTGTTGCAATGTAATCTTTTAAATTCATCTTTTTCTTTCTTTCAAAGTTTTTTACTCTCTATTATAGCATATTTTTTAAGAAAGAAAAAAGGAAAAGTTAACTTCAATAATTATCTAACGTTTTGACGATTTATAACTAGCCATCGCAATAAAGCCCAATTTCTGTTTATTCTTAGCAAACATTTTATACATAGTTAAAAACTGCTTTCTATTCTCCTTTTTACAAGCATTTACACAAATTTTCAAAGTTCCTAGCAAACCTTCGTCATAAATCATACCCGATAATTTCATTAATGTCATTTCACCAGTCAATGCTTTCACATCACAATAACCTGATTCTATCATCACCTGTTCCCAACCATCTTGAGTTAAAGGACCTACATTTACATGAATTGCTTGTGATAATTCCTGTCTGATAGACTCTTTAGCTTCCTTAAGAAGTACATCATGTGTCAAGAGAAGACCTCCAGGTTTTAATACCCTTAGATATTCCATTACACATTTTTTCTTAGCTTGATCGGCTTGCATAGTCAGCATAGCTTCATTTATAACAATATCAAAACTAGCATCTTGATAAGGAAGTTTCATTGCATTTGCTCTTTCAAAACTGATTAAATGAGCAACACCTGCCGTTCCAGCAGATTTTTTAGCCACTTCTAAAGCTTGAGCATCCATATCAACAGCAGTTATCTTGCAACCAAAACGCTGTGCCAACTCAATTGCTGTAGTTCCCCTATTACACGCAACCTCTAGTATTCTCTTTTCTTTTGAAAATCCTCCTTCTGCAATTAACCAATCTGTGGCACGCTTTCCACCTGGACGTAAGCGTTTTTTCCCCAATTTTGCTAAAAACTTATGACCTGCTTCTGACATTTGAACACCTCTGTTTTTTCTTCATTATAACACAAAATGATATTATCTGACAATTCTAATCTATTATTTGATAAACTAGAATCAAAAGCATACAAGTCACCATAACTATAGCATAAATTTATTATTACCTCTCTAGTTCGAATTCAATTGCTCACGTAGTTTACGCATATAGCTTCACTTGTAGATGGTACCCACAAATAATACTCAATGGAAATCAAAGAGCAAACTAGGAAACTAGCCGTAAACTGCTCAAAGTACAGCTTTGAGGTTGCAGATAAAACTGACGAAGTCAGTAATCATACGTACGGCAAGGCGACGTTGACGTGGTTTGAAGAGATTTTCGAAGAGTATTAAAGAGCATCACAATATAGATGCATAATATGACTTCCCTAGCAAAAAGGAGAGAAGCATTTTGTTTCTCTCCCTAGATTAACTGATATCTCTCCACTACAATTGATAAAGAAATATCTTTTCTTGTAGTGCTTTGAATTTTATTTATTTTAGTAGATTGTTTTTTCAGTTTCTACATCGAAGAAGTGTGCTTTGTTCAAGTCAAATCCAAGCTCAACTGTTGCACCTGTTTGCAAGTAGTCACGAGCATCAACTTTTGCAACAAACTCGTCTTTACCAACTTGGCAGTAAAGGTGAGATTCTGAACCAAGCAGTTCTGATACAGAGATAGTCGCTTTTACAACACAGTCTGGGAATGTTTCAAGGAAAGCAGGTTCTGCATTCACGTCTTCTGGACGGATACCAAAGATCAATTCTTTTCCTTCGTAGCCTTTTTCACGAAGAACTTTCAATGCTCCTTCTGGCACTTTCAAACGGAAACCGTCAGAAACAATTTCGCTACCAACCAATTTCACGTTGATGAAGTTCATAGCTGGGCTTCCGATGAATCCTGCAACGAATTTGTTAACTGGATTTTTGTAAACTTCTTGAGGAGTGCCGATTTGTTCTACACGTCCGATAGTACCTGTACCAGCAGGGTTCTTAGTAGCTGACATAATAACGATACGGTCTGCAAGTGTCATCGCTTCTGTTTGGTCGTGAGTTACATAGATAGTTGTAGCTCCGATACGACGGTGAATTTTAGCGATTTCAGCACGCATTGATACACGAAGTTTGGCATCCAAGTTTGACAAAGGTTCGTCCATCAAGAATACTTTCGCATCACGGACAATCGCACGCCCCATGGCAACACGTTGACGTTGACCACCTGAAAGGTCAGCTGGTTTACGTTCCAAGAATTCTTTCAATCCAAGTATTTCAGCTGCTTCTTGAACACGTTTGTTAATGTCTTCTTTGCTGTATTTACGCAATTTCAAACCGAAAGCCATGTTGTCATAAACAGTCATGTGTGGGTAAAGAGCGTAGTTTTGGAATACCATGGCGATATCACGGTCTTTTGGAGCTACGTCGTTGACAACCACGCCATCGATAGATGCAGTACCTTCTGTAATGTCTTCAAGACCAGCAATCATACGGAGTGTAGTTGATTTACCACATCCTGAAGGTCCTACGAAAACGATAAATTCTTTATCTTTGATGTTCAAGTTGAAATCTTCAACTGAATAGTGTTCGCTGTTTGGATATTTTTTGTAAATATTTTTAAGATTCAATTCTACCATGAGGTGAACTCCTTTTGTCTTTTGATAATTATATTATATATGAAAACGCTTTATATTTCTATGGCAAGATGACCAAAAAAATAAAAAAGTTCTGTGCAACTTGCACAAAACTTTAGAGAATATCGGAGAATTTGAAGAAGATAATCTTTATTATTCTTCTATGACAAAAGCAGAAACAAGGATCAGTTTTCCCATATTTTCGCTGATTCTCCACTACATTTGACTGGATTCTAATTTTTTAGAGAAATACAAAAGAGCTAGCTTTAGCTAACTCTTTTCCTATGCGGAGAGAGGGACTTGAACCCTCACGACCTAAAGCGGTCACAGGATCCTTAGTCCTGCGCGTCTGCCAATTCCGCCATCCCCGCATCGATTACTTTACTAGTATATCAACTTTTGGGATGCTTGTCAACACTTTTTTTCAAATTTTTTCATTTTCACCAACCAGGTTACTCAGAAAGTTCATTTAGATTTTCATCTACTAACTTAGCTCCGAGTGTATTTTTGAAATGACCTAGGGCAAATTGATGATTTTCAGGCCAGATGGAAGCAACAGCTGGTTTAACAATCTCGATGTCATATCCTAGATTATAGGCATCTATAGCTGTATGTAGGACACAGATATCCGTCAAGACACCTGTTAAGATAACGGTAGACACTCTACGCTCTCTCAAACGAATATCTAGGTCAGTCCCTGAAAAAGCTGAGTAATGGCGTTTATCCATCCAAAAGACACGACTGTCTGAACCATGCTCTTGATAAAAGTTCCCCAAATCTCCATATAAATTCCGTCCACTCGTCCCAATCAGATTATGAGGAGGAAATAACTTACTTTCCGGATGGAAACAATCGTTTTCTTCATGAGCATCAATAGTAAAGAAGATATAATCTCCTCGTTCAAAAGCTAATCGAGTTACCTTGCTGATGGCATCCGAAATCGCCTGAGCTGGAGCACCTGCTGTTAGTTTCCCACTATCAGCAACAAAATCTTCTGTATAATCAATCGAAATTAAAGCCTTTGTCATTAGTAATCTCTTTTCTTCACTTCTTCAAAAATATCTGAAATCAAGACCTTAAGATAGGTTCCCTTCATTCCAAGTGAGCGACTTTCAATAATCCCCGCAGACTCAAGTTTACGAAGAGCATTGACAATCACAGAGCGAGTGATTCCGATACGATCTGCAATCACTGACGCAGTCAACTTCCCTTCATTTCCATTTAATTCCCCTAAAATTGCTGAAACAGCACGGAGTTCGGAGTAAGAAAGGGTATTGACCGCCATGGTGACAGCAGTACGACGACGAATATTTTTCTCATCTTCTTCACGTTGGAAGTTAAGAAGCTGAATCCCAACAACGGTACTGGCAATCTCAACAAGAACCAAGTCCTCATCTTCGAATTTTTTATCATTACGCCAAATAATCAAAGAACCAAGGCGAATCCCCGATACATGAATCGGTGCAATAGTCGTCAAGCCATCTGGAAAATCATCTCTACTCTCAACAGGGAAAATACTCATATCATGCTCAACAGGTAAGTTTGCTTCTGTTTCGTAAATCATATTAGCCCCTTGAACGTAGTCATCTGGGAAAATCTTAGTTTGGAAGAATTGCTCTACGCGATCTGTATTTGTTTTATAACGCATAAAATAGCCAAGCAGACGTCCCTTACTATTGATAATGCAGGCATTGCAATGAATAATATCCGCTAACTGACGCGTAATAGCGTTGTAAGGAAGCTCATCCTGCAACTGCTCCTCTGAGCGTTTCAAAATTGATGTAATTTTTCTAGTTTTTTCTAATAAATGTGCCATTTTTCACCTCGAATTTAATCGCTATCATTATAACATAAAAACGTCTCTTTTTCAATAATTATCTGAAAATTCCTTATTGACTTGCATTGACTTACAATTTAATTAAAAACCAGAATATTTTTAATTAAATTGTTCCTTTTCTATTGACAAGTTGCCTATTTTTGTGTATCATAATATTATAAAAGATAATATAATAATTTTATTTGTCTTTTTCACATTCGGTCTCCTTATATAAAAAAGCGATTCATTTTGAACCGCTTTTTCTTATTTATCACCTTTGTTACGAATAACAAAGCCTGTTTGCTTTTCGCTTAAAGTATTGCGTGGTTTTTTATTATCCTTACGGTAACGTTTTTCCTTATCAAAACGATCGTTGCCACGACTTCCTTTTTTGAACTCATCACGGCGACCATTGCCACGGCGATCACGCTCTCGACGGTCGTCCCCACGACGGCCTCCACGACCTCCCTTAGCTTTACCACCGAAACCATTACCTGATGGTTTAAACGGTAGTGGTTTTTCACGTGCAATCTCCACTTCTGGAAGGCTATCTGGGTCTTGGACTGTCAGACTCAAGATATACATTGCCAATTCTTCTGGAGTAAACTCAGCAGCCAATTTGCGAGCATCCTTACCAAATTTCTCAAAATTGGCACGAATGGTTTCATCTGCAAAATCACGTTCGATTTTCTTGAGAGCTACCTGTTTTTTTGATTGGAAGGATTCTTCTACACTTGCAGGTTTGAGACCTTTCATGCGTTTCTTAGTCAAGTTTTCAATGATTTGAAGGTAACCCATTTCGTTTGGAGCAACAAAAGTAATAGATTGACCTGACTTACCAGCACGACCTGTACGACCGATACGGTGAACATAACTCTCAGGATCTTGTGGAATATCGTAGTTGTAGACATGGGTCACACCTGAAATATCCAAACCACGCGCTGCAACGTCTGTCGCAACCAAAACATCAAGATTGCCATTTTTAAAGTCACGAAGGACACGAAGACGTTTGTTTTGGTCTAGGTCGCCATGAATTCCTTCTGCACGGAAGCCACGAATTTTCAAACCACGAGTCAATTCATCCACACGGCGTTTGGTACGACCAAATACAATAGCGAGTTCTGGTTGTGCCACATCCATGAGACGAGTCATGGTGTCAAATTTTTCTTGTTCCTTAACACGGATATAGTACTGGTCAACCAATTCTGTTGTCAATTCCTTAGCCGCAATCTTGACATGTTCAGGGGCTTTCATAAACTGAACACCGATACGTTTGATGGCATCTGGCATAGTTGCTGAGAAAAGCAAAGTTTGACGGTTCTCAGGTACACGGGAAATAATGGCTTCGATGTCTTCAAGGAAGCCCATGTTAAGCATTTCATCCGCTTCGTCAAGGATAAGGGTTTCAATGTTTTGTAATTTCAAGGCCTTGCGTTTAATCAAGTCCAAGAGGCGACCTGGAGTTCCCACCACGATATGGGCACCAGATTTAAGAGCCTTAATTTGTTTTTCAATGCTTGATCCGCCATATACTGAACGGACTTTGACTCCCTTACTACGACCAAAGCGGAAGAGTTCTTCTTGACTTTGGACAGCTAGTTCACGAGTTGGAGCGATGACTAAGGCTTGGATAGTCGCTTCTTCTGTACGGATTTTTTCAAGGGTAGGCAAGCCAAAGGCTGCAGTTTTTCCTGTACCAGTCTGAGCTTGACCGATAACATCCTTGCCTTCAAGGGCCAAAGGAATAGTTTGTTCTTGGATAGGACTAGCTTCTACAAAACCAGCTTTTTCAATTTCTGCCAGCAAATCAGCAGACAAGTTTAATTCATTAAATTTCACGTTATTCTTCTTTCTAAAGGTGGTGCGAAGCCACCCTATAGGGCTTAGTTTATACTTTTCTTTTTATGACGTATTTTCATATAACTAGATATAAAATCGTGTTGCTTCTTTTCCACAAAAGAAAAGTACTGTTTTCTTTGCAACCTATCTAGTATAACACAAGACCAGAGCAAAAGATAGTCCCATTTCTACAGAAAATCATGTAAGCGGTTTTTGACTTTCTTTTTTGATTGAACGACCTAGATAATAAGACAAAGCCAAGGCGATACTGTATAAAATGAGAAAAACGAACAAGGTTTGTGTGTACGAATGAGCCATTTTATAAGTCTCTGCTAATAAAATAGGTCCCGCTAAACCAGCCATTGCCCAAGCTGTTAAAATATATCCATGCAGAGCGGCCAATTCCTTGGTTCCAAAAATATCACTGAGATAAGCTGGGATCAATGAAAAACCAGCTCCATAGCAAGTCATCAAAATAGACATAGCGACTACAAATAAAACGGAATCTGTAAAGAGCCAAAGTGAGAGAGAAAAGAAAAGATTAACAAGCAGTAATATACTAAAGGTTAGAGGGCGACCGATATAGTCAGACAAACTCGCCCAGAGCAAGCGACCAAATCCATTGAAAATCCCCAAAACACCCACCATTACTGCTGCATGACTTGTAGACAAGCCAGCCATCTCCTGTGCCATTGGCGATGCCGCTGAAATTAAGCCTAAACCACAAGCTATGTTGATAAAGAAAATAATCCAAAGCATATAAAACCGATTGCTTTTTAGAGCCTGATTTGCAGCCATTCCTTGCGTCAAAGAGGCTGTTTTTTCTTTCCCTGAAGAAGATAAAATTGCAAGCTCTTGCTCATTTGGACGCTTAATGAATTGTGAAGCTAGGAGCATGATAATAAAGTAACTTGCTCCTAAAATATAAAAAGTTTCTACAAGCCCTACCCCTGCGATGAGGTGTTGCGCTATGGGACTAGTCAATAAAGAAGCAAAACCAAACCCCATAATCGCTAAACCTGTTGCGAGACCACGTTTATCAGGAAACCATTTTATAATCGTCGACACAGGGGTAATATAGCCTGCTCCCAAACCAAGCCCACCTAAAATGCCATAAGCGAGATACAACAACCACAGCTCCTGACGGTCTATTGCAAATCCTGTTAAGATATTTCCACCTGCGTATAGAAAAGCAGATAGACTTCCCATGACTTTCGGACCAAATTTTTCTACCAAACGCCCCATAAATGCAGCCGATAAGCCCAAACAAAAGATTGCTAGACTAAAGGCGAAGGCAACAGAAGCCTGATCCCATCCCGTTTTTTCAATAATAGGGTTACGATAAACACTCCAGGCATAAGTCGAACCCAGCATTAAGTGTAAAATGACCCCAGCAAAGGCAATAATATAACGATTCGATTTCATAAAACCTCCTATTTTCGAACATTTATTCTTTATTATATAAAAATAGATAGGATTTTAGTTTATCAAGCTTGTCAAAAAATTACTAGTTTTTTGTCTGGAAAGCGTTTTCATCTTTTTCTGTCTTTTTCGTAGCAGAATTGTGCAAAAGTTTTTTTCTTGTGCTAGAATGTAATTCGAATAGGAGGAATTCTAAATGTTAACTTATGATTTAATCGTTATCGGATTTGGTAAAGCTGGTAAAACACTAGCTGGTAAATTGGCTTCAGCTGGCAAAAAAGTTGCCCTCGTTGAACGTAGCAAAGCTATGTACGGTGGAACTTGTATCAACATCGGTTGTATCCCAACTAAAACTTTGCTGGTTGCTGCTGAGAAAGACTTGTCTTTTGAAGAAGTCATTGCTACCAAAAACACGATCACTGGTCGCCTCAACGGTAAAAACTATACGACTGTTGCTGGTACTGGCGTCAATATCTTTGATGCTGAAGCTCACTTCCTTTCAAATAAAGTCATCGAAATCCAAGCTGGTGATGAAAAACAAGAATTGACTGCTGAAACTATCGTCATCAACACTGGTGCTGTTTCAAACGTCTTGCCAATCCCTGGACTTGCTACAAGCAAAAACGTCTTTGACTCAACAGGTATCCAAAGCTTGGATAAATTGCCTGAAAAACTTGGAGTCCTTGGTGGCGGAAATATCGGTCTTGAATTTGCTGGCCTTTACAATAAACTAGGAAGCAAGGTTACAGTCCTAGATGCCTTGGATACATTCCTACCTCGTGCAGAACCTTCCATCGCAGCTCTTGCTAAACAATACCTGGAAGAAGACGGTATTGAATTGCTTCAAAATATCCATACTACTGAAATTAAAAACGACGGTGACCAAGTGCTTGTCGTAACTGAAGACGAAACTTACCGTTTCGACGCCCTTCTCTACGCAACTGGACGCAAACCAAATGTAGAACCACTTCAACTTGAAAATACAGATATTGAACTAACTGAACGTGGCGCTATTAAAGTAGATAAACACTGTCAAACAAACGTTCCTGGTGTCTTTGCAGTTGGAGATGTCAACGGTGGTCTTCAATTTACTTACATTTCACTTGATGACTTCCGTGTTGTTTACAGCTACCTTGCTGGAGATGGCAGCTACACACTTGAGGACCGTCTCAATGTGCCAAATACTATGTTCATCACACCTGCACTTTCACAAGTTGGTTTGACTGAAAGCCAAGCAGCTGATTTGAAACTTCCATACGCAGTGAAAGAAATCCCTGTTGCAGCCATGCCTCGTGGTCACGTAAATGGAGACCTTCGCGGAGCTTTCAAAGCTGTTGTTAATACTGAAACAAAAGAAATTCTTGGTGCAAGCATCTTCTCAGAAGGTTCTCAAGAAATCATCAACATCATTACTGTTGCTATGGACAACAAGATTCCTTACACTTACTTCACAAAACAAATCTTCACTCACCCAACCTTGGCTGAGAACTTGAATGACTTGTTTGCGATTTAAGTTGAAATCTCATCTTAACTGACAGCCCTCTTTGGGCTGTTTTTACTTCTACGAAACACCAAATCTGTCTTTTCCCTCTTTTGTGATATAATAGAAACATGAACTTAAAAACTACTTTGGGCCTTCTTGCTGGGCGTTCTTCCCACTTCGTTTTAAGCCGTCTTGGACGTGGAAGTACGCTCCCAGGTAAAGTCGCCCTTCAATTTGATAAAGATATTTTACAAAACCTAGCTAAGAACTACGAGATTGTCGTTGTCACTGGAACAAATGGAAAAACCCTGACAACTGCCCTCACTGTCGGCATTTTAAAAGAGGTTTATGGTCAAGTTCTAACCAACCCAAGCGGTGCCAACATGATTACAGGGATTGCAACAACCTTCCTAACAGCCAAATCTTCAAAAACTGGGAAAAATATTGCCGTCCTCGAAATTGACGAAGCCAGTCTATCTCGTATCTGTGACTATATCCAGCCTAGTCTTTTTGTCATTACTAATATCTTCCGTGACCAGATGGACCGTTTCGGTGAAATCTATACTACCTATAACATGATATTGGATGCCATTCGGAAAGTTCCAACTGCTACTGTTCTCCTTAACGGAGACAGTCCACTTTTCTACAAGCCAACTATTCCAAACCCTATAGAGTATTTTGGTTTTGACTTGGAAAAAGGACCAGCCCAACTGGCTCACTACAATACCGAAGGGATTCTCTGTCCTGACTGCCAAGGCATCCTCAAATATGAGCATAATACCTATGCAAACTTGGGTGCCTATATCTGTGAAGGTTGTGGATGTAAACGTCCTGATCTCGACTATCGTTTGACAAAACTGGTTGAGTTGACCAACAATCGCTCTCGCTTTGTCATAGACGGCCAAGAATACGGTATCCAAATCGGCGGGCTCTATAATATCTATAACGCCCTAGCTGCTGTGGCCATCGCCCGTTTCCTAGGTGCCGATTCGCAACTCATCAAACAGGGATTTGACAAGAGCCGTGCTGTCTTTGGACGCCAAGAAACCTTTCATATCGGTGACAAGGAATGTACCCTTGTCTTGATTAAAAATCCAGTCGGTGCAACCCAAGCTATCGAAATGATCAAACTAGCACCTTATCCATTTAGCCTATCTGTCCTCCTTAATGCCAACTATGCAGATGGAATTGACACTAGCTGGATCTGGGATGCAGACTTTGAACAAATCACTGACATGGACATTCCTGAAATCAACGCTGGCGGTGTTCGTCATTCTGAAATCGCTCGTCGTCTTCGTGTGACAGGCTATCCAGCTGAGAAAATCACTGAAACGAGTAATCTGGAGCAAGTTCTCAAGACCATTGAGAATCAAGACTGCAAGCATGCCTATATTCTGGCAACTTATACTGCCATGCTGGAATTTCGTGAACTGCTGGCTAGTCGTCAGATTGTTAGAAAGGAGATGAACTAATGGTTTATACTTCACTTTCCTCAAAAGATGGCAATTACCCCTATCAGCTCAACATTGCCCACCTCTACGGAAATCTCATGAATACCTACGGGGACAATGGAAACATCCTCATGCTCAAGTATGTGGCTGAAAAACTGGGAGCCCATGTGACCGTTGACATCGTTTCTCTCCATGATGACTTTGATGAAAATCACTACGACATCGCCTTTTTCGGTGGTGGTCAAGACTTTGAACAAAGTATCATTGCAGACGACCTACCTGCTAAAAAAGAGAGCATTGACAACTACATCCAAAACGACGGTGTAGTTCTGGCTATCTGCGGTGGTTTCCAACTATTGGGTCAATATTATGTTGAAGCTTCAGGAAAACGTATCGAAGGGCTAGGGGTCATGGGACACTACACGCTCAACCAGACCAATAACCGTTTTATCGGTGACATCAAGATTCACAATGAAGATTTCGATGAAACCTACTATGGATTTGAAAATCACCAAGGTCGTACCTTCCTCTCTGATGACCAAAAACCGCTGGGACAGGTTGTCTATGGAAATGGAAACAACGAAGAAAAGGTCGGTGAAGGGGTTCATTATAAGAATGTCTTTGGTTCCTACTTCCACGGGCCTATCCTCTCTCGTAATGCCAATCTGGCTTATCGCCTAGTTACTACTGCCCTCAAGAAGAAATATGGTCAGGACATCCAACTCCCTGCCTATGAGGACATTCTCAGCCAAGAAATCGCTGAAGAGTACAGTGACGTCAAAAGCAAGGCTGACTTTTCTTAAACAAAGGAAAATGATATCAAAGAACTCCGTTATCTTGTCGGAGTTTTTTGTCTTTTCTTTTACCCTTCTCCCTTGCATTTTCTCTCATTTTTTGCCAAAATAGAGGGGTAGAAAGAAGGTAGCATATGTCTAAATTACAACAAATCCTAACATATCTTGAATCAGAAAAACTAGACGTCGCTGTCGTATCTGACCCCGTCACAATCAATTACCTCACTGGTTTTTACAGTGATCCCCATGAACGCCAAATGTTCCTCTTTGTCCTAGCGGATCAGGAACCTCTCCTCTTTGTCCCAGCTCTTGAAGTAGAACGTGCAAGTAGCACCGTTTCCTTCCCAGTAGTGGGCTATGTCGATTCTGAAAATCCATGGCAAAAAATCAAACATGCTCTTCCACAACTTGACTTCAAACGTGTCGCTGTTGAGTTTGACAATCTCATCTTGACCAAATACCATGGTTTGAAAACAGTTTTTGAGACTGCTGAGTTTGACAACCTCACTCCTCGTATCCAACGCATGCGCCTCATCAAATCAGCTGATGAAGTGCAAAAAATGATGGTTGCAGGTCTTTATGCTGACAAGGCTGTTCATGTTGGTTTTGACAATATTTCTCTTGATAAGACTGAGACAGATATCATCGCACAAATTGACTTTGCCATGAAACGTGAAGGTTACGAAATGAGCTTTGATACCATGGTCTTGACTGGTGATAATGCTGCGAATCCACACGGCATTCCAGCAGCTAATAAGGTTGAAAATGATGCTCTTCTCCTCTTTGACCTGGGTGTTCTGGTCAATGGCTATGCGTCAGATATGACTCGTACAGTCGCTGTCGGCAAACCAGACCAATTCAAGAAAGATATTTACAACTTGACTCTTGAAGCCCAACAAGCTGCTCTTGACTTTATCAAGCCAGGTGTGACTGCTCATGAAGTGGACCGCGCTGCCCGTGAGGTCATCGAAAAAGCTGGTTATGGTGAGTACTTCAACCACCGTCTCGGGCATGGTATCGGTATGGATGTCCATGAATTCCCATCTATCATGGAAGGAAACGACATGGTCATCGAAGAAGGCATGTGCTTCTCTGTTGAACCAGGTATCTATATCCCTGGTAAAGTCGGTGTTCGTATTGAAGACTGCGGTGTTGTTACCAAGGATGGCTTCGACCTCTTTACAAGCACCAGCAAAGATTTGCTTTATTTTGATTAAACTATATAGCCCCTATGCTTTCCTTTCAAAATATCTAGGGGCTATTTTATTGTCATTTTTCTGCTATTATGCTAAAGAAATTGGCTGCAATAATCTAACCCTAAGTGTCTGGAATGATAACGAGGGTGCTCTCCGCTTTTATCAAAGACAAGGGATGAAACCCCAAGAAACAACAATGGAAATGATAATTGATTAAGAAGTCATCTATCAAAAGATGTTAGAAAAAGTTCAATTTCACTAGAAAATGAGGAAAATCTTCCCACAATAAAACGCATAGTATCAGGTGTTGAATATGTACTGCCCCCCAAAAGTTAGACAATTAATTTATCCGAAGGATTTAGTTCTGTATTGCACAAGGCTAAGTCCTTTTAGTTTTACCTTAATTCGTTTATTGTTGTAGTAATCAATATAGTCTACAATAGCTTGTTCCAATTGATTAAGTGATTTAAATGTTTTCTCATAGCCATAAAACATTTCCGATTTCAGAATCCCAAAGAAGGACTCCATCATACCGTTGTCTTGGCTGTTTCCCTTGCGTGACATGGATGCTTGAATTCCCTTACTCTCTAGGAACCGATGATAAGAATCGTGTTGGTATTGCCAGCCTTGGTCCTTATCTGTTTTGTCTAGCTGTTTCAAGTGATAGTAGTAGGTCGAACGAGCTAGTTTAATGGCTTTTAGAAGAAGATCTAACGAAAACTCAGTCATTAATTCTTGAACAATTTCTGTCTTTCTTCTTTCTCTTTTTCCTCCTTCAATCGGAGTTCTCTTAACTTTTTTAGGATGGCATTCTCCGCTCTCAGGTACTCTCCCTCTTGTTTTCTCAACAATAGTATACCCGTTTTTCCTGTATTGTGCTAACCAGTTAAGAAGTATCGTACGACTTGGGAGGCCGTATTCAAGAGAAACTCTATCTTTAGTCTAGCCTTCATGTCAGACTTTATTAATCATTTCTTGTTTTAAATCAGGAGAATAGTAACGATTTTTCCCTTTTTTGACGAACTCTATTCCGTAACGATCAATCAATTTAATCATGTACCTAAGATTAGAATTGTTTATCCCAAATTTATTTGAAAGCTTCTCTAAGCTATATCCTTGTTTTCTAAGTTCATAGATCTGAACTTTATCATCATAAGTTAGTTTCATAATAAAACACCCCAAAAGTTAGATTTTTTCTGTCTAACTTTTGGGGGGCAGTTCATTCAACACCTGATACTATGCGTTTTTCTTATTTGAAATACTTTTTACTCAACCTCTTTATACTCAATGAAAATCAAAGTGCAAACTAGAAAGCTAGCCTCAGGCTGCTCAAAACAGTGTTTTGAGGTTGCAGATGGAAGCTGACGTGGTTTGAAGAGATTTTCGAAGAGTATTACTTAATCTTCTTGATACTTTGACTAAGAATAAATCCTACAATCATCCCTACCATATTTTGCATGAAATTTGGTAGAATTTCTGGGAGGGCTGCTGCCCAGCCATTCATCAAAGTAGAACCCAAGGCGTAGCCTCCTACCATGGCAATAGTTGCTAAAATAAGGCCTAACCACTGACTTTTTCCTTTAAATCCTGCGAAAAATCCCTGCAAGCCATGGTTGACCAAGCTAAAGAACATCCACTGAGGGTAGCCTGATAAGAGGTCAATCAAGAAACTTGCTAGTCCTCCGACTACCGCTCCTTCACGACTACCAAAGTAAAAGGCCGCAAAGAAGACACCAGCATCTAAAAGAGTTAGAATTCCTGTAGGTGTTGGGATTTTTAAGAAATAACCTAGAACCACAGAAAGGGCGGTTAATAGGGATACAAGGGCGATTTTAGTTGTTTTTGTTTGCTTCATATTGTCTTACTCCATACTGATCTGCTTGTGCAATAGCACGATAAACGAAAGCCTTAGAGCTTTCTACTGCTGGCAAAAGTTTATCACCTTTAATCAAGTGACTGGCAATGCTAGAGGCAAAGGTACAACCTGCACCAGCATTTTGGCCTTGGATAACTGGATTTTCTAGGATAGTAAAGGTCTGTCCATCATAAAAGACATCCACAGCCTTGTCCTGACTAAGACGATTGCCTCCCTTGATAATGACTGCTGGCGCTCCTAAATCATGCAATTTCTGCGCTGCAGTTTTCATGTCTTCCAAGGTTTTAATTTCCTGACCGGATAATAATTCTGCTTCTGGGAGATTAGGCGTAATCACACTGACATAAGGGAAAAAGCGAATCAACTCTTGGCAGAGCTCACTGACAGCTACATCATGCGTTTCCTTGCAGACCAAGACAGGATCCAACACCATAGGTACTCCTGGGCGTTGTTTGATAAAGTCCAAGGCCTTCTCAGCCACACTGACAGTAGGGAGAAGACCAATCTTAATTCCCCCAAATTCCACATCACGCAAGCTATCTAATTCATGTTGAAAAATGGTATCATCAGTTGGAAAGACTTCAAATCCTTTTTCTGTCAAGGCTGTCAAACAAGTCACTGCTACAAACCCATGCAAGCCGTTCAAGGTATAGGTAGCCAAATCAGCTGACAGTCCACCACCACTAAAAATATCATTTCCAGAAAGTGCTAAAATACGATTATTCTTCATAACGAATCTCCTTTAAATACAAACCATTTGGTGCTGCAGTGGGACCTGCAAGTTGCCTGTCCTTCTTCTCCAAGATGAGATCAATCTGCTCTACTGGCATGCGGTTGTTACCGATTTTGAGAAGAGTCCCCACCATATTGCGAATCTGTTTATACAAGAAACCATTTCCTGAAAAGGTAAAGGTCAAAAATTGTCCTGTCTCATCGACTATTAAACTAGCTTCTGTGATGGTGCGAACCTTATCCTCTACACTAGTCCCAGAGGCTGTAAAACCGGTAAAATCATGGGTTCCCTCTAGCTTTTTGATTGCAATCTGCATTCGTTCCACATCGAGTGGGTAGGGAAAGTGGGTGGCATAGTGACGGCGCATCGGATTTTTGGGCCGTCCTCTATCCACAGTAAACTCATAGGTCTTGCTATGCTTGGCATAACGGCAATGAAAATCATCTGCCACAAGCTCAATCAAAATCACATCAATATCTTCAGGAGACTGGGTATCCAAGGCAAAACGGAGTTTCTCCTCATCCATCTGATAAGGCAGGTCAAAATGAATGACCTGTCCCAGGGCATGAACCCCACTATCTGTCCTACCAGCACCGTGAACAGTAATGGTTTGCCCTTTATTTAATCTGGTCAAGGTTTTTTCAATTTCTTCCTGAACGCTACGCGCATGAGGCTGGCGCTGAAAGCCAGCAAAGGCATAACCATCATAGGAAATAGTTGCTTTATATCTCGTCATAGCCTCTATTTTATCAAGAAATTAGTCTGTAAACAAGGACCTAAAACAAATATTGTATGGGTATAAAAATCTCATACTCTTCGAAAATCTCTTCAAACCACGTCAGTTTCCATCTGCAACCTCAAAACACTATTTTGAGCAACCTGCGGCTAGCTTTCTATAGTAGATTGAAATAAGATATGAACAACTCTATTAGGAAAGTCAAATTAATTTCTAGAAATATTTTAGCAGCTACAGCGTACTATTCCAAACTCAATCAACTATAGTTTGCTCTTTGATTTTCATTGAGTATCAAAAGAAAAACTTAGGAATCAATCCTAAGCTCTCTTCTGAAGTAGGTACATGACAAAGATAGAGATTACAATCAACCAACCTCCTAAGATACTAAAGACCAACATTCCATTGTGAGTTAGTAAGCCAATTGCACCTAGAACGAATGGGGTCGTAAAGGCTCCGAAACTACAGCCTAATACAGCAAATGAAGTTGCTTGATTGAGGAGTTTAGCTGGAATTCGTTCAGAGACAAGTTGAAAGACCGTCGTCAAGACTACACTATAGGCAAATCCAGCCAGAACACTTCCTGCTACTACCACCCACAAGGATGAAGACAAGGCAATCACGATTTGCCCCAAGCCAAAGGTAATACCAGACCAGAGGAGCAGTTTCTCTTTAAAGATAGAAATCAAGAAAGAAAAACTCACCCCAGCCACAATCCCGATCAACTGCATGATACTAAGAACAAAACTAGATAACTGGGCATCCCCCAATCCTCTTTCCACCATCAAACTTGGAATACGGATGGTAATAGCTGTATTGGTACAAACTACAACTGCCGCTTCGATAGCTAAGGTAAAAATCAAGCCTTTCATTTCTCGAGTTAAACGACTTGCTTCCTTCGCTCTTTTCTTGACTTCTTTCTTTGATTTTCCATAAGGGACAAAGAGCAGATAAAGGGGCAGCACCAAAAATCCAGCACTATAGGCTAGAAAGATAGCTGTCCAACCAAAGGCCAACAACTGACCGACGGCCAAGGTAATGAGAGAAGCTCCAACGACCTCTGCAGAAGCGCGTAGCCCTAACATCTGAATTCGCCTTTTTCCTTGGTAGCGTTCACTGATAATAGAAATGGCCTTGGCATTGATCATCCCAAGACCCAAACCAAAGAGAAGCCGTGTTCCAAAGACAAAGGGATAGGCTTGGTACCAGAAGGGAGCTGTACCGCTCAATGATAAAATCAGCAAGCCCAAACTAATCTGTAAGCGCTCAGGAAATATTTTTTCTAAGAAACCATTTAGCAGTAACATCATCATGATTCCAAAGGAAGGCAAGCTCACCAAGAGCTCAATTTGTTCCTTAGAATAACCCTGATAATAGTCAAACATGGCTGGTAGGGCACTCGAAATGGAAAAGGAGGTAATCAAAACGAGGGAGAGAGCCAAAATGCTGGCCCGTTCTAAAAATTGTTTCATGAAATCTCTTTCTATATTTCTCTTAATCTTCTACTTTTTTGATAGTTATCAAATAAGCAAGAAAAGAAGAAGCCTCATTGGTTTGTAGACTCCTTCTTAAATTCGAAAATGAATCCCTTGTATCTTATACTCAATGAAAATCAAAGAGCAAACTAGGAAGCTAGCCGCAGGCTGCTCAAAACAGTGTTTTGAGGTTGCAGATGGAAACTGACGTGGTTTGAAGAGATTTTCGAAGAGTATTAGGATGACTTTCTCTTGATTTGCTTGATAAAGTAGAAAATAAATCCTGCTACCATATAGGCAACAAAGATAATCAGACACCACTTAAACACAACATTCCAACCCTTGTTCACATTCAAAAAGAAGTAAGGGAAAGGATTATCCTTGGCATTTGGAATATTGAGTTTTAGAACCAAGCCATTAAAAAGAGCAAACATCATATACAGAAAGGGTAAAATGGTCCACACTGCTGGATCCCAAATCTTGTATTGACCCTGTTTGTCAAAAAAGAGGGTATCCGCTAAAAACCAGATGGGAACGATATAGTGGCAAAGGAAATTTTCTAGGGTATAGAAATTAGTCGCAATGGGCGCCAAGAGGAAATGGTAAATCACACAGGTAATCATGATACTCATGGTGACCCCACCTTTTAAGCGCAAGAGACTTGGTCTTTGCCAATTTTCACCTACACGGCTCATAACCTTTAGAAGATAAAGGGTAAAAATAGTTACCAAGAGGTTGGACAGAACCGTGTAATAGAGAAGCATCCCAAAACCACCATGCTTAGTAATTTCAAGATAAACTCCCGTAAAAGCCGCTAGAAACAAGAAGATACGGCTATAAAATACAAGTTTATAGTGTTTTAACATGCTTAAATCTTCCTCACAAACTCTGATTTAAGTTTCATGGCACCAAAACCATCAATCTTACAGTCGATATTGTGGTCGCCTTCTACGATGCGGATATTTTTCACGCGCGTCCCTTGTTTCAAATCTTTTGGCGCACCTTTTACTTTCAAGTCCTTGATGAGAGTTACTGTATCACCATCAGTCAATTTATTTCCGTTGGCATCGATAGCGACAAGACCTTCTTCTGCTTCTGCAACTTCAGCAGGATTCCACTCATGAGCACACTCTGGGCAAACCAGTAGGGCACCGTCTTCGTAGACATACTCTGAGTTACATTTTGGACAATTTGGTAAATTGTTCATGGTTTCTCCTTATCATCATTCACTATTCTTTGAAAATCAAAATTTCTCGAACAGCAACTATTATACCCTAAAATCAGCATTTTGACAAATTTAGAAAAAAACCGATATCAATCTATCGGCTTTTCTACATTTACATTCTTTTTTCAGCTTCTGCTTTGATTTTTTCAACTACTTCTTGAATGTTCAAACCAGTTGTATCAAGGTAGACAGCATCCTCTGCTTGTTTGAGAGGAGAAGTCTCACGATGACTATCCTTGTAGTCACGCGCAGCAATTTCCTTTTTTAGGGTTTCAAGGTCTGTTTCAATTCCCTTGGCAATATTTTCCTTGTAACGACGCTCTGCTCTCTCATCAACAGAAGCTACTAGGAAAATTTTCAATTCTGCTTGTGGCAATACAACAGTTCCAATATCGCGACCATCCATGACAATCCCGCCTTGCTGGGCAATTTCTTGTTGGAGAGAAACCAGTTTCTCACGCACTTCAGGAATTGCTGCAATAGCAGAAACATGATTGGTCACTTCATTTTCACGGATAGGATGGGTAATATCCACATCTCCTACAAAAACAAGCTGGTCTCCAGTTTCTGAACGTCCAAAGCTGATTGGATGCTGGTCCAACAAGGCTAGAAGGGCTTCGACTTCTTCAACTCCTAATTGGTTCTTAAGAGCCATATAGGTCGCTGCACGATACATAGCTCCTGTATCAAGGTAGGTGAATCCAAAATCCTTAGCAATAATCTTTGCGACCGTACTCTTACCGCTGGAAGCAGGACCATCAATAGCAATTTGAATTGTTTTCATATCGGCTCCTATTTTATTTTTATAACATCACCTGGATTAGCAAACCAAGATCCTGTAGCCATGTGCCCAGGATTCAAGGCCTCTAACTGAGCAATGGAGATTCCTGCACGAGCGGCAATAGCTGCTTCCCCTTCTCCTGCGAGAACTTTAATCGTTCCTTCAGGATTAGCAGCTTCTTCTGAACTACTAGAAGTAGATTCTGGCTCTGAACTCTGCTCAGGCTGAGAACTGCTTGAAGATGAGATTTGTACTACACTTGCATCAGAATCATGAAAGTCTTTTAAGGCTGCTGTGCGATTACTCCCCCCCGATGATAGATAGATGAGAACGATGACCATCACCACCACAATTACAAAGAAAATACTAGCTAGGATCGTCAAAATACGATTAGCCATCCTATCAGCCCCTCCGTGGTTTCGATGCCGACGCTCTGCTCTTGATTCTTCTTGATCATAGATATCTTCTTGCCACGGTTCTTTTGCCATACCTTACTCCTTGTTTTTTTTTACTTTTCTTATTACAATATAAATATGAACATGAAAATCACACTTATACCTGAACGATGTATCGCCTGTGGGCTTTGCCAAACTTATTCTGATTTATTTGATTACCACGATAATGGAATCGTGCGTTTTTACGATGACCCTGACCAACTGGAAAAAGAAATTTCTCCTAGTCAGGATGTCTTAGAGGCTGTTAAAAATTGCCCAACTCGCGCCCTGATTGGAAACCAGGAAGCCTAAATCAATGGCTATAATCCACTCCCTCTAGTTTAGCACATTTCCATGTAAAATTATAGTCTTTTCACTTTATTTTTTTCTGTAAAATCAGGAAGGTCACTTTTTTCTTTGATAAGATAAAGTGGTCTTTTTTTAGTCTCTAAATAAATCTTACTGATATACTTGCCGAGAATCCCAATGGTCAAGAGTTGAATGCCTCCAAGAAAGAGAATAACAGCCATCAGAGAGGTCCAACCAGATGTCGGATTGCCCAAAATGAGGGTCCGAACCACAACAAAAAAGGTCATCAGCAGAGAAAGAAAACAAGATAGGAGACCAGCTACAAAGGCTATAGTCAAAGGGAAATCTGAAAAATTAACAATCCCTTCAATGGAGTAAAAAAAGAGTTGCCTAAAACTCCAACTGGTCTTGCCAGCCTGCCTTTCGACATTTGGATAGTCCAGATAGTGGGTTTTAAAGCCGACCCAGGCAAAGAGTCCCTTAGAAAAACGATTGGACTCAGTCAAGCTTAAAATGGCATCGACCACAGACCTTCTCATCATACGAAAATCACGGACACCCGACGGCAGAGCTACTGGGCTGATTTTTTGCATGAGGCGATAAAAGAGAACAGCACAGAAACTGCGAAAGAAGGGTTCTCCCTCCCGACTAGTTCTCCGTGTCCCAACGCAGTCCAAGTCTACATTTTTGTCTAGTACATTTTTCATCTCAAACAACATACTAGGAGGATCTTGGAGGTCTGCATCCATCACCACCACCAAATCTCCTGTCGCATATTGCAAGCCTGCATAAAGGGCTGCTTCTTTGCCAAAATTTCGAGAGAAAGAAATATAATGGACTGCCGGATTTTGCTCCCGATAGGCCTTTAAGAGTTCCAAGGTCCCATCACTTGATCCATCATCGACAAAGACATACTCGATTTCTGTTTCCAAATCTGGAAGTAAAGCTTCCAGAGCCTGATAAAAAAGAGGAAGTACTTCCTCTTCGTTTAAACAAGGGACGATGATTGAAATCATCATCTTAGTCTTCAAATCCATTTGGATGCTTGCTCTGCCAACGCCATGCGTCTTCACACATTTGGGTGATGTCGAGTTCTGCTTCCCAACCGAGTTCTGCTTTAGCTTTTGCTGGGTCTGAGTAGCAGGCAGCGATATCACCTGGGCGACGTTCTACGATGCGGTAAGGAATAGGACGTCCCACCGCTTTTTCCATGTTTTGGATAATTTCAAGAACTGAGTAACCTTTACCAGTTCCAAGGTTATAAACGTTTAGTCCTGAACCTTTTTGGATTTTTTTCAAAGCTGCAACGTGACCCTTAGCCAAATCGACAACGTGGATATAGTCACGAACACCTGTTCCATCTTCCGTATCGTAATCGTCTCCAAACACTTGCACTTGCTCTAATTTTCCAACGGCTACTTGAGTCACATATGGCAAGAGATTGTTTGGAATACCGTTTGGATTTTCTCCCAAATCACCACTCTCATGGGCTCCGATTGGGTTAAAGTAACGAAGCAAGACAACATTCCATTCTGAGTCTGCTTTGTAAATATCGGTCAAAATTTCCTCTAGCATGAGCTTGGTACGACCGTATGGGTTGGTCACTGAAAGTGGGAAATCTTCCAAGATGGGCACTGTGTGCGGATCCCCGTAAACTGTCGCAGAAGAACTGAAGATGATGTTTTTACAGTTGTTTTCTTCCATGGCTTTCAAAAGGCTGACAGTTCCAGCGATATTGTTGTCATAGTAGGCAAGAGGGATACGTGTTGATTCGCCAACAGCCTTCAAACCAGCAAAGTGAATGACACCAGTCGGTTCTTCCTGCTTGAAAATATCTCTGAGGGTATCTGTGTCACGAATATCTGCCTCATAGAAAGGAATCTCAACTCCTGTGATTCTTTCAACAACTTCTAAACTCTTACGATTGCTATTGACAAGATTATCCACCACAACAACTTGATGGCCTGCTTGGATCAATTCAATAACAGTGTGGGTTCCAATAAAACCGGCACCACCAGTTACCAAAATCTTTTCTTGCATCTTTTTTCCTCGATTCTCAGATTATTTTTTCTTATTTTACCATTTTTGACAGGGAATGTCATTTGCCATCCTAAACTACCTGATAAAATTTCAGTAAAATGCTTATACTCTTCGAAAATCCAATTCAAACCACGTCAACGTCGCCTTGCCATGGGTATGGTTACTGACTTCGTCAGTTCTATCCACAACCTCAAAGCAGTGCTTTGAGTAACCCGCGGCTAGTTTCCTAGTTTGTTCTTTGATTTTCATTGAGTATTATTCGCTTTTTACTCGTTTGACATAGTTTTCAATTGGGTAATTTAGAGGGTCCAAGGTCAACTCCTTGTCTTGGATCAGTTGGGCTAGATGGTAACCAATGATAGGACCAGTTGTGAGGCCTGATGAACCTAGTCCACTGGCTGCATAGACACCTGCCAATTCTGGCACCTGCCCAAAGAAGGGAGAGAAATCACTGGTATAGGCACGGATTCCCACACGCTCAGCCCTTGAAGTCGCTCTAGCTAAAACTGGGTAATGAGGCAAGGCCGCCTCCTCCATTTGTTGGAGCAAGGGTTCATCTACCGTCAAATCAAATCCCATGTCATTTTCATGGGTAGCGCCCAAGGATAATTTCCCACCTGCAAAGGGAATCAAATCCCACTCCCCTTCTGGCATGACAACAGGGTAATCTTCCATGTCTTGGGCAAGCTGATAATCTCGTAGTTGTCCTTTTTGAGGACGGACATCCACTTCATAACCTAAAGGCTCTAACATGTCCCCCAACCAAGCTCCCGTTGCCAAAATAACCTGATCAAACACCTCTTCGCCAATCTGGTAGCCTGATGATAAGAGTGTCAGAGTCACTTTTTCTTTGACCAGCTTGACATGACTGGCTTCTAGCAGACGAGTTACCAAGAGTTGGCCATCTACTCTCGCTCCACCAGAAGCATAGAGCAGGCGGTCAAATCCCTGCAAACCAGGGAATAATTCATTAGCTGAAGCTTGGTCCAGAATGGCTAATTGCCCTATCAAGGGAGATTCTTCTCTGCGCTGGAGGGCCAGTTGATAAAGTTCTTCCAACTTGGATTCATCCTTTTTCAAGAGAAAGACTCCCGAACGCTGGTAAAAGTCGATTTTTTGTCCTGATTTCTCTAAATCAGCTAATAAATCCACATAAAAGTCAGCCCCCAAGCGCGCCATCTTGTACCAGGCTTTATTACGGCGTTTGGAAAACCAAGGACTGATAATTCCTGCTGCGGCCTTGGTGGCTTGACCTTGCTCATGGTCAAAAACGGTCACCTCTAGGTCACTTTCTCTCGAGAGGTAGTAGGCAGCTGTTGCTCCCACAATTCCTGCTCCAATAATGGCAACTTTTTTCATTGTCTTCACTTTCTAACTAGATATGACGGAAAGGATTGGTCGATGCTTGACTAGGTAAAATCTCTAGTTCCCAGCCTTTTTTCTCTTTCCATTGAGTAAGGAGTGCTGCGATTTTTTCCACAAAAAGCACTTCGATATAGTGACCTGGATCCAATGCTAACAAGCCATCAGACAGCATATCCTGAGCAGTATGGTAGTAGATATCACCAGTGATATAGACATCTGCCCCCTTTGCCAAAGCATCCTTATAGAAAGACTGCCCGCTTCCACCACAAATTGCTACTCTTGAAATAGGCTTCTGCAAATCATTCTCTTGATAATGCACCATTCGAAGGCTATCTAGGTCAAAGACTTGCTTGACCTGTTGGGCCAATTCCCAAAATGTCTGAGGCTGAATATTCCCAATACGTCCAATTCCACGTTCTGGACCTGTTTCCTGCAGATAAGTCGTCTCCTCGATTCCTAGCATCTGACAAAACCAGTCATTGAGCCCATTTTCAACGATATCAATATTGGTATGGCTGACATAAACTGCGATATCATGCTTAATCAGGTCGATGTAAATCTGATTTTGCGGACGGCTGGCAAGCAAGTCCTTGATAGGACGAAAGATAGGCGCGTGCTTGACGATAATCAAGTCCACACCCTTTTCAATGGCCTCTGCCACCGTCTCTTCACGAATATCGAGGGCAACCATGACCCTTTGGATACCCTTGTCTAAAGTGCCAATTTGCAGACCACGGCTGTCTCCCTCCATAGAAAATTCCTGAGGGCAAAAGGCTTCATAAGCTTGGATCACTTCACTTGCTAACATGGAGCACCTCCTTGATAGCTTGAATCTTATCTACTAGAACTTGACGTTCTTCCAGATTTTTTTCTGGGATTTGTCCGAGGGCGAACTCTAGCTTCTCAGCTTCTTTTTGCCATTTTTGGACAAATACTGGACTGACTTCTTTGGACAAGAAGGGACCAAAGCGAACATCACTGGCTGATAGCTTCATTTGTCCTGCTTCCACCACCAAAATCTCATAAAACTTTCCAGCTTCTTCTAAGATGCTTTCTGCTACAATCTGGAATCCATGATCCTGTAGCCAGATACGCAAGTCGTCTTCACGATTATTGGGCTGGAGGATCAAACGCTCTACATTAGCTAACTTCCCCAAACCTTCTTCTAAAATCCTAGCAATCAAACGACCACCCATGCCAGCAATGGTAATGACAGACACTTGGTCAGTCTCTTCAAAAGCTGCCAAGCCATTGGCTAAACGGACTTGGATTTTCTCCTTTAGGCCGTGAGCCTCAACATTTTTAACCGCAGACTGATAGGGACCTTCCACCACCTCACCTGCAATAGCGCTTTTGATTTGGCCTCTCTCAACCAACTCGATAGGTAGATAAGCATGGTCACTTCCCACATCTAGTAAAATAGCCCCCTGTGACACAAAGGAAGCTACCAATTCTAATCTCTTTGAAATCATCTTCTCTCACTTTCCAAAACTCTATTACCTCTTATTATACCACATTTCGGCTGGCAATCTTGTACCTAAAAAAACTGCAATCCACAGATTGCAGTCTTTCTTTATTTTCTAGCTTGATAGCGACTAGTCAGGATGAAAATCACTGTAAAGACCAACATCATGACACCATAAACAGGCAACGTTTGTTCTGTCAAGGTTGAAATTTCAAGCAGTTTTTGGATTCTTGGGAAGAGAGCTGTGGCTAGGAAGCCTCCTACTGACCAGACAATCAATAGGACTCGCCATAGAGTGAATGGCATGCAGGCTCTAAATACGGATAAGAAACCAATTGACCCCAAGAGATAATAGAGGAGAGTTGAGATTTCTAACTCAGACCAACCTTGGCTACTCCCAAATATTTTCACAAACAGGACGCTAAACACGACCATGAGAGCGCTTGGTAGGGCACGAAGCATGGATTTTCTGAGGAAATTCTGCTCAACAGGTTTGATATTTCGCTCAAAAGTCAGAACGAATGGTGGGAAACCTTCCACAAACTGGTCAATCATGGTAATCTGGATCGGAATGAAGGGGAAAATCAAAATCCACTCTGACCGACCTAGTAAAGCACTGGCAATACAGATGACTGCTAACAGGAAGGAATAGATGGTCTTTATCAAGAAAATCGGGGCGATGTGGGCAATGTTATTGACCACGCGACGACCCTCGAAGAGAATCTCAGGAACATCATTAAAGTCTGAGTTCAAGAGAACCAGATTGGCAATCTGACGGGTTGCTGGATCCCCCTCCGCCATCACGATAGAACAATCCGCCTCACGAAGGGCCAAGATATCATTAACCCCGTCCCCTGTCATAGCCGTTGTATGACCCGCTTTTTTCAACGTTTGGATGATGAGTTTCTTTTGATGAGGGGAAACACGTCCGAAAATAGCTGTCTCCTCCGCCATGGCCATCAATTCCTCATCGGTGATTTTTGAGCAATCTACATAGCTGTGATAGTCCGCAAAACCAGCCTTCTGGGCAATGCTAGACACCGTAACTGGATTGTCACCAGAGATAATCTTGAGTCCTACCTCCTGAGAACGGAGATAGTCCAGCGTCTCTGCTGCTCCCTCTCGAATGGGGTCCAAGATTTCCAGCAAGGCTAGAGCCTGAATATCAGATGGTTTCTGTGGTTTGTGATGGTCTAATTTCTCCTGACTGAGAGCTAAGACCAAGACACGTGATCCTCTCTCCAAGGCCTCCCTGGCTTCTGGGACTTCAGAATCCAGCAACATCTCAGGTGCCCCTAAGAAAACTGTCCCCAAGCCTTCTAACTCCATAGCCCCCCACTTGCGGTCGCTGGAGAAGGGAAGATTGGAAATCATAGGATAAGCAACATCTCCCACAAAACGCTGGCGAATGGCTTGGGCAGTTGGATTCTTATCCTCACTATGGGCCATGTAGCTAGTCAAGATGCTGGCAATAGCCTCTTCACCATACGTTTCCGTCAACGGAAGAACAGCCTCCACCTGCATCTTTCCTTGGGTGATGGTACCCGTCTTGTCCAGACAGAGCATATCCACGCGCGCCAAGGTCTCAACAGAGTACATCTCCTGCACCAAGACCTTTTTCAAACCTAGCTTGATAACTGCAGTCAAGAGCGAAGTAATGGTCAAAAGGGCAATTCCCTTAGGCAACATTCCCAAAAGAGCTGTCGACGAGTTTACAACAGATGACTTGAGAGGCAGGCCTTTTAAAAGCAAGGCTTCCAGCAAGAGAGCCAGACCAAAGGGAATGATAATCTTCCCAGTAAAACCTGCTAGCTTGTCCAGCGATTTCATGATACGGGAGTTGATGGGTTTAACGGTCTTGGCTTCCAGCATAAGTTTGGCGGCATAGTTGTCTGCACCGACATGATGGACACGAGCTAAAACTGACCCACTAGCCAAGAAACTTCCTGACAAAAGTAAGTTGTCAACTTCCTTTTGCACCAAATCACTTTCTCCCGTTAACATGGCTTCATTGACTTCCGCAAAGCCTTCCAAAACCAAGGCATCACTAGGAATCTGCTCTCCTACAGACAAACGAATGACATCTCCTAGCACTAATTCTTCAGGATTAAGAGCAACTTCCTGACCATCACGGATGGTTTTGACCTTTTCCTTGGTCATGAGATTGAGCTTGTCCACCATGTGTTTGGCTCGTAGCTCGGTCACAATCCCAGAAAAAGCGTTAAAGCAGATAACAGCAAAGAAGACCAGATTGCTCCAAGCCTGCACAAAGGCAAGGGCCAAAGCAATGGCAAAGTTCAAAGCGTTAAAAAGGGTAAAGACATTTCGTTTAACGATTTGCCAAGTGCTGGTACTGGCTGATGCGGTAAAGTCATTGACCAAACCCTCAGCCTGTCTTTCCTTGACTTCTCTTTGGGTTAATCCCATAATCTTATTTTTATCCATAAATTCTATTATATCATTTTTTTTAACAGAATTCTAATTTCATCCCAAATATGCATCTAGTCAAGGGAAAAGTTTGCCAGCCCTCCTTTGATAAGGTATAATAATAACAAGAAAACAATCGAAGGAGATCGCATGTTTTATACTTATTTGCGTGGATTAGTTGTATTGCTCCTATGGTCCATCAATGGCAATGCTCACTATCATAATACTGATAAAATTCCTAATCAAGATGAAAATTATATTTTAGTTGCGCCTCACCGTACCTGGTGGGATCCTGTTTATATGGCCTTTGCGACCAAGCCAAAACAGTTCATCTTTATGGCAAAAAAAGAACTCTTTACCAACCGTATCTTTGGTTGGTGGATTCGTATGTGTGGCGCCTTTCCCATCAACCGTGAAAATCCCAGCGCCTCAGCCATCAAATATCCTATCAACGTTCTCAAAAAAAGTGACCGCTCTCTCATCATGTTTCCAAGTGGTAGCCGCCACTCAAACGATGTCAAGGGGGGCGCAGCACTGATTGCCAAAATGGCCAAGGTCCGTATCATGCCGGTTACCTACACCGGTCCCATGACTTTGAAGGGCTTGATTAGCCGTGAACGTGTCGATATGAACTTTGGAAATCCAATCGATATCTCAGATATCAAGAAAATGAATGATGAAGGCATTGAAACAGTCGCCAATCGTATTCAAACAGAATTCCAACGTCTGGACGAAGAAACGAAACAATGGCACAATGATAAAAAACCAAATCCACTCTGGTGGTTTATCCGCATCCCTGCCCTCATCCTTGCTATTATCCTCGCTATCCTAACCATCATCTTTAGCTTTATCGCAAGCTTCATCTGGAACCCAGATAAGAAAAGAGAAGAACTTGCATAGAAGAAATGAACCTTGGCCAAACAGCTAAGGTTTTCATTTATATAGTAGATTGGAACTAGAATAGTACACCTCTACTTCTAAAACATTTTTAGAAATCGATTTGACTGTCCTGATCGATTTGTCCTATTCTTATTTCATTTTACTATATTTATAAGAATCTCCTAATCAAATCAAAAGCCACTCTACAATAGAGTAACTTTAAGATTGTCCATTTATACTCAATGAAAAAGCCCTCTGAAAATCAGAGAGCTGATTTGAGCTCGGGCTAAAATCCTAGTGAAACAAAAAAATCTACACGATCAGAAAAGTCTCTATCGTGCCATTTTCATACATGATGTATAGTCCAAGTAGAATGAATACTAAGGGCACAATGATTCGCTCGTATTTTTCAATTGTCTCGAATATTAACGGAATAGAGGATAACACCCTACTAATCTCGCAAAAGATAATTATGCCGATTACAAACACAAGCAAGGCCACGAGGGTCTGTGACCAATCTAACGAAGCAAAATAAGGTATATAGATACCTAAATTATCTCCGCCAGACGCAATTGTCAGCAATGTAACTGTCCAAAACAGTTGATTTGCCTTGCTTTGTTCTAATCTTTCAATAATTTCTTCCTCTTCTTCTTCCGCATCTTCTCCAACAATTGCAAAGCGAATCCCTAAATAGATAGGGATTAAACCAAGCAATCCAACCATCCATTCTTCAGGCACGAAATTAACGACATAAGCAGCAACTAAACTCGCCCCTACAAGTAAGCCTGTGCCTAGATATTGCCCCGCATAAATATGCCATTTCTGTTTATTCTGTGATAGCTGTGCAAATAAAATAATTAAAATAATTAAATAATCGATACTGGTGGAAATATAAACACCAATAGCAGATATGATTGTCTGTCCCATAAAAAAAACCTCCTGTATTAGTCAGTAATAAATCAGCAGATTTTAGGAGAGCACAGACACATTAATTTAGCTATCGCTAGTGGGTAATGTCGAACGTAGGAAAGCATTTTACTCCTCCTCAAAACGTAGTTACAAAGTAATTTCTAACTGGAATTCAGTGACTACTTCCATGTAAAGTATAACATACTATACTTTACTTTGTAAAGAGTGGGCTCTTCTAGGGGGCTTGCATACAGCTACTCGGCTTGAAAAGCCGAGTAACTGCGCACCTTTATGGTGTAATTAGCTGATACCGTTTGAGGTTTTTGTAGTCTCCAAAATTGTTACCGATAAAACCTCAATAAAAAAGCCCTCTGAAGTCAGAGAGCTGATTTGAGCCCGGGCTAAAATCCTAGTGAAAAAGATGAAACTCCTTGTGCTCATCGAACACTGTGTCATTTCCCTATTTTCATACGGATTTTTGACGCCCTTAGCATCATGATTCTTGCTAGATAAATCGTTTATAGACTAGGCGACGAGGCGAAGATCGTACGAAACTTTCAGTGAAACAAAAAAAATCTCCCCGAAGGGAGAAAAGCTGGTTTATTTTACCTTACAGTGCTAGGAACCGTAACCAAAGATTATACTTGAGTATATCGAGGTAAGGTGACAACGCAAAAAAGCTACCCAATTTAGAGTAGCTTCATTATCAAGATATGCTCAATTGAACACGGCCTAAGCACTTGGCAAAAAAGATAAAATCTCCTAGAAACTGAAGTTTCTTCGTCAATTTTCCTATTTTTGCTTTGTGCTTTTGACAGCCTTTGTATCTTGAATTAGCGACGAAGTCCTAGAGAGTTGATCAACTCACGGTAACGGTTAACGTCGTTTTTACGCAAGTATGCAAGCAAGTTACGACGGCGACCGATTTTTTTCATCAATCCACGGTAAGTAGCGTGGTCTTTTTTGTGTTGTTTGATGTGTTCGTTAAGGTGGTTGATTTCCCAAGTAAGGACAGCAACTTGAACCTCTACTGAACCTGTATCACCTTCGTGACGTGCATATTGTGCAATGATTTCATTTTTTTTCTCTTTTGAGATTGCCATGATGTTTCTCCTTTTTATTTGGCTTCATCCGAGTGACAGGTTGGCATGCCTGTAACCAAGAAGAAGTTATTTGTCTTTACGACAATCCCTATTTTACCAAGATTTAAATTTTCTGTCAAACATTAATACTCTCATAGTTATTATTTTTCAAGTAAAGAGATACGTTCTTTTATATGATGACCTTTTTCAAGTTCATCTACCAATCCAATAGCATAATCTGCATAACTAATCTGGCTTATTCCTTTTTCATTAGTAGTAAAAATTTCTCCTGCTAGAATGTAGTTTCCTGTTTTTTCACCATCGGGAATAAAATCTACAGCAGGACTGACAAAAGTCCAGTTGAGATTATTTTTTGTACGAAGAAGATCCAATTCATCCGCTTGATCTTTTGCTAGTGACTTAAATTCTTCAGGAAAATCAGACGTATCTAAAAGTCGTGTCGTTTTTGTTTCATCTATATAAAGACTTCCTGCTCCCCCTACAACTAGAAAACGTGTCTGTGTTCCAGCAAGAAGCTGATTAAATAGTTCGATTGATTTGCTGTGGAGCGGTAGCGTATCTGGTGTATAAGCACCAAACGCTGAAATAACAGCATCAAATCCAGTAAGATCATCTTTTGTCAACTCAAATAAATCTTTTTTAATAATAGACTCAGCTTGACTTTTGTTTTCAGAACGAACAATAGCCGTTACTTCATGTCCTCGTTTGACTGCTTCTTCAACAATTGCTTTCCCCGCTTGTCCATTTGCTGCAATAACTGCTAGTTTCATTTTTTATACCTCTCTTGTTGTAATTATTTTAGTTACAATAATTGTGACACTCTTAATAATCAATGTCAATAGTCTTGCTTAATTATTATCAAAATATTTCTACCAAGAAAACTAACTATGATTCTAGTGAAAAGAAAAATCTTCTTTGTCAACAAATTTACTTTCTTGTTTTAAACATGCTATAATAATCATAGCAAGAGATCTAAGTTGTCTGTTTTTTTAAAACGAGGTGATTATCATGCGTAGATTCTATTCCCATCTCCCCTACTATCTGGTCATATTATTCTTTTATTGGCCACTTTATGAGTTGTTCTTACTAGTTGTTTCTGACCCCCTTACACTCAAGGAACTCTATATAAACAATCTTCTCTTCTTTACACCTCTGGTAATCTTGATTATATCGTTACTCTATAGCTACCGTTTCCGTTTCTCACTTTGATGGTTAGTTGGTAACGGACTGCTCTTTTACTTTACTATCATAACCTTTGGTGAGTTTATACTAATTTACTTGCTAATCTATGAAACAGTTGCTCTGGTCGGCATGGATTCTGGTATTAGCATCAAGCATATTCTACAAAAAATGAAAAACAAAAAACTTTCACAAAATCCTTGAAAAATCTCACAATCATGCTATAATAATCCATAGAGACAAGTCACTTAGTCCCTTTCTACTAGAGAGTGCGTGGTTGCTGGAAACGCATAGGAAGTCTAAACTGATACTACTCTTGAGTTTTTTATGAAAACATAAAACGGTGGCCACGTTAGAGCCGATCAGAGGTGTCCCTCTCTTTTGAGGTACATAAATGAAGGTGGAACCACGTTGCGACGTCCTTTCGAGGATGTCGCATTTTTTTATTAGGATACTAATTATGGAGTTGCAAGAATTAGTGGAGCGCAGTTGGGCAATCCGACAAGCTTATCACGAACTGGAAGTTAAGCATCATGATTTCAAGTGGACGGTAGAAGAAGACCTCTTGGCTTTATCTAATGATATTGGAAATTTCCAATGACTGGTGATGACAAAGCAAGGACGCTACTATGATGAAACACCCTACACACTGGAACAAAAACTTTCAGAAAATATCTGGTGGCTATTAGAACTTTCTCAACGTTTGGATATAGACATTCTGACGGAAATGGAAAACTTCCTCTCTGATAAAGAAAAGCAATTGAACGTTAGGACTCGGAAGTAGTCTGCTGATAAAAAATCAATGCTTAGAAACTATGAAATAATAAAAAAGGAGAACATCATGATTAACATTACTTTCCCAGATGGCGCTGTTCGTGAATTCGAATCTGGCGTAACAACTTTTGAAATTGCCCAATCTATCAGCAATTCCCTAGCTAAAAAAGCCTTGGCTGGTAAATTCAACGGCAAACTCATCGACACTACTCGCGCTATCACTGAAGATGGAAGCATCGAAATTGTGACACCTGATCACGAAGATGCCCTTCCAATCTTGCGTCACTCAGCAGCTCACTTGTTCGCCCAAGCAGCTCGTCGTCTTTTCCCAGACATTCACTTGGGAGTTGGTCCAGCCATCGAAGATGGTTTCTACTACGATACTGACAACACAGCTGGTCAAATCTCTAACGAAGACCTTCCTCGTATCGAAGAAGAAATGCAAAAAATCGTCAAAGAAAACTTCCCATCTATTCGTGAAGAAGTGACTAAAGACGAGGCACGTGAAATCTTCAAAAATGACCCTTACAAGTTGGAATTGATTGAAGAACACTCAGAAGACGAAGGCGGTTTGACTATCTATCGTCAGGGTGAATATGTAGACCTCTGCCGTGGACCTCATGTTCCATCAACAGGTCGTATCCAAATCTTCCACCTTCTCCATGTAGCTGGTGCGTACTGGCGTGGAAACAGCGACAACGCTATGATGCAACGTATCTACGGTACAGCTTGGTTTGACAAGAAAGACTTGAAAAACTACCTTCAAATGCGTGAAGAAGCTAAGGAACGTGACCACCGTAAACTTGGTAAAGAGCTTGACCTCTTTATGATTTCACAAGAAGTGGGACAAGGTTTGCCATTCTGGTTACCAAATGGTGCGACTATCCGTCGTGAATTGGAACGCTACATCGTAAACAAAGAGTTGGCTTCTGGCTACCAACACGTCTACACTCCACCACTTGCTTCTGTTGAGCTTTACAAGACTTCTGGTCACTGGGATCATTACCAAGAAGACATGTTCCCAACCATGGACATGGGTGACGGGGAAGAATTTGTCCTTCGTCCAATGAACTGTCCGCACCACATCCAAGTTTTCAAACACCATGTTCACTCTTACCGTGAATTGCCAATCCGTATCGCTGAAATCGGTATGATGCACCGTTACGAAAAATCTGGTGCCCTCACTGGCCTTCAACGTGTACGTGAAATGTCACTCAACGACGGTCACCTATTCGTTACTCCAGAACAAATCCAAGAAGAATTCCAACGTGCCCTTCAGTTGATTATCGATGTTTATGAAGACTTCAACTTGACTGACTACCGCTTCCGCCTCTCTCTTCGTGACCCTCAAGATACTCATAAGTACTTTGATAACGATGAGATGTGGGAAAATGCCCAAACCATGCTTCGTGCAGCTCTTGATGAAATGGGCGTGGACTACTTTGAAGCCGAAGGTGAAGCAGCCTTCTACGGACCAAAATTGGATATCCAGATTAAAACTGCCCTTGGAAAAGAAGAAACCCTTTCTACTATCCAACTTGATTTCTTGTTGCCAGAACGCTTCGACCTCAAATACATCGGAGCTGATGGCGAAGATCACCGTCCAGTCATGATCCACCGTGGGGTTATCTCAACTATGGAACGCTTCACAGCTATCTTGATTGAGAACTACAAGGGGGCCTTCCCAACATGGCTGGCACCACACCAAGTAACCCTCATCCCAGTATCTAACGAAAAACACGTGGACTACGCTTGGGAAGTGGCCAAGAAACTCCGTGACCGCGGTGTCCGTGCAGACGTAGATGAGCGCAATGAAAAAATGCAGTTCAAGATCCGTGCTTCACAAACCAGCAAGATTCCTTACCAATTAATTGTTGGAGACAAAGAAATGGAAGACGAAACAGTCAACGTTCGTCGCTACGGCCAAAAAGAAACACAAACTGTCTCAGTTGATAATTTTGTTCAAGCTATCCTAGCTGATATCGCCAACAAATCACGCGTTGAGAAATAAGAGTCTAGCATAAAAGCCTCCAATCTGGAGGCTTTTTCTCATCTATTTTTACTCAAGGACTAAGTTCACTTGAGCAAACTGAATCCGCACTGTCGTTCCTTTTCCGACCTCAGACTCGATACGAATCTGGTGCCCCAGTTCTTCAGAAATTTTCTTAGATAGATAAAGGCCAAGTCCAGAGGACTGCTGGGTCAAACGGCCATTGTATCCTGAAAAGCCACGTTCAAATACTCGGAGGACATCACTGTTTTTTATCCCGATTCCCGTATCTTTGATACAAAGCTCTTGGTCATCCATATAAATCTCCAGACCACCTTCCTTGGTGTACTTGAGACTGTTTGAGATGATTTGCTCAATAACCACTAGCAGCCACTTTTTATCCGTCACGATTTCTTTATCAAGGTCATGTAGATTGACATTTAAGCCTTTTTGAATAAAGAAAAGAGCATATTTACGAATTATTTCCTTGACCAAGTCCTCAATTTGAACCTGCTTTAAGAGCAAATCATCATGGAAACTTTCTAAACGCAGGTACTGTAAAACTAGGTTGGTATAGGAGTCGATTTTGAAAATTTCCTGTTCTAGCTGCTGCTTCAGTTGGCGGTCGACCACTTCTGCAACTAAGAGTTGACTGGCTGCAATGGGGGTCTTTATCTGATGGACCCACAAGGTATAGTAATCCAGCAAATCCGTCAGTTTTCTTTCTGCTTTTGACCTCTGCTGATAGAGTTCCATCTCACGCGCTTCTAATTTTTCTGCTAAAGCTATTTCCAAAGGAGACTTGGCTTCCCTCTCTCCATAGAGAAGTTCCTGGCGATAGACCTGCGTTTCCACCAATATGTCCCAAGTGAAAAATAATATGGTTACAAAGCAACACAAGAAGAAAAAGTAGAGGAAGTAAATTCCTAGACTGGCAAATAAAAACTGAAAGAGTAAGACAAGAAATGCCAAAGAAAGCAGATAGATAAAAAGACGACTACGGGAGCGCAGATAGGCTAGAAAAAATTGTTTCCAATCAAGCATGCTTCAATCCGTACCCTATTCCTTTCTTGGTCTCGATAAATCCTACCAATCCCTGCTCCTCCAACTTTTTACGCAAACGAGCCACATTGACAGAGAGGGTATTATCATCAATGAAAAAGTCACTGTTCCAAAGTTCCCGCATCAGGTCGTCACGTGCTACGATGTTGCCTGCATGCTCAAATAACACGCGTAAAATCTGGAATTCATTCTTGGTCAAATTCAAGACTTGCCCTTGATAATGTAAATCCATGGATTTGGTATTGAGGATAACACCAGCATATTCCAGCAAACTCTCATCACGCCCAAACTCATAGGAACGACGCAACAAGCCCTGAACCTTAGCTAAAAGAACCTGCTGGTCAAAAGGCTTGGTCACAAAGTCATCCGCCCCCATATTGATTGCCATGACAATATCCATAGCCTGGTCTCTCGAAGAAAGAAACATGATAGGTACCTTGGAAATCTTGCGGATTTCCTGACACCAGTGATAACCATTAAACAAGGGCAAACCAATATCCATGAGGACCAGATGAGGTTCCGACTGAACAAATAGACTCAAAACTTCCATAAAGTCTTCTACCAGGACCACTTCAAATCCCCATTCAGAGAGCATTTTCCCAATCTGTTGACGAATGACCTGATCATCTTCTATTAATAAAATCTTGTGCATGCGCTTCTCCTTTTCTATTATTATAACAGATTTTTCCATGCTAGATGGTCTGAAACTGAATTTGAAATAGCCTGTTTTTAGCCAGTACAAACAGGCTATGCTACTAGCTAATTTGAGGGAAATTTGCTAAGATAAATAAAAAGAAAGGAGCTCTTATGGCCAATATTTTTGACTATCTGAAAGATGTCGCATATGATTCTTATTACGACCTTCCCTTGAATGAGTTAGACATTCTAACCTTAATAGAAATCACCTACCTCTCCTTTGATAATCTGGTCTCCACACTTCCTCAACGTCTTTTAGATCTAGCACCTCAGGTTCCAAGAGAGCCCACCATGCTTACTAGCAAAAATCGCCTTCAATTATTAGATGAATTGGCTCAACACAAGCGCTTCAAAAATTGCAAACTCTCCCATTTTATCAACGACATCGACCCTGAACTGCAAAAGCAATTTGCGGCTATGACTTATCGTGTCAGCCTCGATACCTATCTGATTGTCTTTCGTGGGACAGATGACAGTATCATTGGCTGGAAGGAAGATTTCCACCTGACCTATATGAAGGAAATTCCTGCTCAAAAGCACGCCCTTCGCTATTTAAAGAACTTTTTTGCTCATCATCCTAAGCAAAAGGTTATTCTAGCTGGGCATTCCAAGGGAGGAAATCTCGCTATCTATGCTGCTAGCCAAATTGAGCAAAGTTTGCAAAATCAGATCACAGCAGTTTATACATTTGATGCACCTGGTCTCCATCAAGAATTGACACAGACTGCGGGTTATCAAAGGATAATGGATAGAAGCAAGATATTCATTCCACAAGGTTCCATTATCGGTATGATGCTGGAAATTCCTGCTCACCAAATCATCGTTCAGAGTACTGCCCTGGGTGGCATCGCCCAGCACGATACCTTTAGTTGGCAGATTGAGGATAAGCACTTCGTCCAACTGGATAAGACCAACAGTGATAGCCAGCAAGTAGACACAACCTTTAAAGAATGGGTGGCCACAGTCCCTGACGAAGAACTTCAGCTCTACTTCGACCTCTTCTTTGGCACTATTCTTGAGGCTGGTATTAGCTCTATCAATGACTTGGCTTCCTTAAAGGCGCTTGAATACATTCATCATCTCTTTGTCCAAGCTCAATCCCTCACTCCAGAAGAAAGAGAAACCTTGGGTCGCCTTACCCAGTTATTGATTGATACTCGTTACCAGGCATGGAAAAATAGATAATACTCTTGAAAATTAAATGTATACAAAACAAAAGACCTAGAATACATACTTTCATGTGCATTCTAAGTCTTTTTAAATAGAATCTAATAGTCAATAAAAATCAAATAGCATTGAGAGATAATGGGGCTTGGAACGTCCCTCTCGCTTCAACAAAATGACCCCATTATAGATTAAAAAGATGCCACTTAGAAAAAGCAAAAAAGGAAGTAAGACAAAGGCAAATACATAAAAAGCTAACTGAACATTCTCGTATCCATTTTTATAAAAAAGGTAGGATAGATAAAAATAACTTGAAATGAGGGATAATAAAAATAATACTGGATTCCACAAACTTCTATTATCCTTCCAAAATGACACTATAAAGGCTAATACAATTCCTATAACGAGATACATTTCTTACTCCTTTAATAGCTACATTTTATCATAATTATCCAAAGAAAAAAGAGGGCATTTATCCCTCTTAATCCTTCATCTGACTCTCTGCATCGGCCACGACTTTTTCTAGACTGGTTTGACCAAGTTCTGCCTCCATAGTCAACTGAATTCTCTCCAATTTTTGATCCAAAACATCATGAATATGAGCTCCTACAGGGCAATTTGGATTCGGATTGTCATGGAAACTGAAGAGTTGACCTGTCTTACCAAGACATTCGACCGCCTGATAAACATCTAAAAGACTAATATCCTTAAGGTCCTTGACAATCTCTGTTCCGCCCGTTCCACGCGCTACTGAAATCAGCTCTGCCTTCTTCAACTGGGACAAGATCTTTCTGATAATGACAGGATTGACCCCGACACTAGCAGCCAGAAAATCACTGGTCACCTTGCTTTCCTTCCCCTCGAGGGCAATGATTATCAGCATATGAGTCGCAATGGTAAATCTACTTGGAATTTGCATCCTCTTCTCCTTTTTACGAGGCTACCCTGCCTCTACTCTTCTTTTTCTATTATTATACCCTTTTTAGTTGTAATGTCAATCGTTACCACTTTTCAACCAGTCGTCTAACTCCCGGTCGCAGCCCTCTTTCTGAGCCAATTCTCTCAAAAATTCCTGATGATGAGTATGGTGGATCCCATTGACCAGACTTTCATAGTAAACCTCAAAATAGGGAAGTCTCAGGTCTTTAGCCAGCTGCAATTCCGCTGCCACATCGTAGTCTACCCGTCGGAAGTCCATATCTACCAGGCCTTTGTCATCAAACTCCAAAATCATATACTGGGCCCGCAAGTCCTTCCGTAGCTGAGCGTCCAAAAAGAAAGGTTGGCCAATCGAACCCGGATTGACAATCAATTGCCCACCAGTCCCGTAACGAAGCAACTGCTGGTGAATATGTCCATAAACAGCAATATCACAGGGAGGATGAGTCACCAAGCGGTCAAACTCCTCTTGTTTGCCAGTATGAATCAACTCTCGCCCCCAGTTCTTATCAGGCAGATGATGGCTAATTCCCACCGTCAAATCTCCAAACTGACGATGAATTTGAAGAGGTTGATTGTGGAGCACTTCAATTTCTTCTAGGGAAATTTCCTCTAAAACATACTGGCACTGGCGCAAGAGATAGCGTTGACTGGGGCGAGTACTGTCCAATTCCTTACGGACACCATGCCAAAGACTGTCTTCCCAGTTTCCCAAAACTCTAGCCGTAATCGGTAGTTGATCCAACAAGTCCAAAATCCTTCTACGTCCTGTCCCTGGCATGAGAATATCTCCCAAAAGCCAGTATTCATCCACTCCTAGCTGCTGAGCATCTGCCAAAACAGCCTCCAAGGCGGTGGTATTTCCATGAATATCTGAAAGAAGAGCTATTTTCGTCATATCCATCTCCTCGTTTTTTCTCTTGCAATAAGTATAACATAAAAAGTCACAGCTAGAGAAATCTAGCTTTTTTTGATATACTAGATAAAGATATTAGACAAGAGGAAACGAATGACCCCAAACAAAGAAGACTATCTAAAATGTATTTATGAAATTGGCATAGACCTGCATAAGATTACCAACAAGGAAATTGCGGCTCGCATGCAAGTCTCTCCCCCTGCCGTAACTGAAATGATCAAACGAATGAAAAGTGAAAATCTCATCCTAAAGGACAAGGAATGTGGCTATCTACTGACTGACCTCGGTCTCAAACTGGTCTCTGAGCTCTATCGTAAGCACCGCTTGATTGAAGTTTTTCTAGTTCATCATTTAGACTATACAAGTGACCAGATTCACGAGGAAGCTGAGGTCTTGGAACACACTGTCTCTGACCTGTTCGTGGAAAGACTAGATAAACTGCTAGGTTTCCCTAAAACCTGCCCCCACGGAGGAACTATTCCTGCCAAGGGAGAACTACTCGTTGAAATCAATAACCTCCCACTAGCTGATATCAAGGAAGCTGGCGCCTACCGCCTGACTCGGGTGCACGATAGTTTTGACATTCTCCATTATCTGGACAAGCACTCACTTCACATCGGTGACCAGCTCCAAGTCAAGCAGTTTGATGGCTTCAGCAATACCTTCACTATCCTCAGTAACGACGAGGATTTACAAGTGAATATGGACATTGCAAAACAACTCTATGTCGAGAAAATCAACTAATTTCTCAAGTCCCCTACCAACCCTGAAAGTTTTATTTTCAGGGTTTTATTTCTATCATTTGATTTTACTTTCATTTGGTGGTAGAGTATTTGAAAAAAAGAAAGGTAGTTTAACCTATGAAAAAATCACTAAAAATTTTTGCTACATCTAAATGATTTGACCTCTTCGGGGTTGCTTTGGTCGTTGGGATTGCGATTGCATCTGGTTATCTCAACTCTCGCCTCCATAAATTTGTAGACTGGGGACTATGGACAGCTCTTGTACCCTTTGGATTGATTTCCGTAACCAACGTTGGGATTTCCATGTTGTCCACTCGTTTCACGGGGAAATTAAGCAAATGGGGAAATTACTTTGGTATTGTTAATACCATTTTGTCCGGTGCTATTGATTATATCCTTGGAAATAAGGCGGCCATCATTACCTATCCCGTCACCTTCCTCATTTATACCTTTGCTATAAAGAAATGGAAAGCTTCGCAAGAAGGCAGACCCAACCAAATGAGCCAAAAACAGGTAAAATTGGCGGCCATCATCATTTCCATCATCGCCTTCCTCTTTGCCTTTGTGACCAACTATATCGGATATGGGGGCAAGATGAATCTCCTTGCCTACGTAACAACTATTGCCTTTGCACTGTCCCTCATTGCCAATGCTTTGAATGCATTGAAACTAACAACTCAGTGGGGCTTTTGGTTGATTTACAATTTCGTTCAGCTGACAAAAGCTGGTATTCAAGGAAACTTCGCCAATATCGGTAAATACATCTTTTATATCCTCAATGCAATCGGAGCTTTATTTGTCTGGAATGATGAAGAAGTTAGATAATAGAAGGAAACTCAAATAAAGAATACTAGCCAACTTAAGAGAATCTCCCTTCTGCTATTTTTATCATTTTAGTTGTAACTCCCATTCTTTTGGAGTAGAATGAAGTTAGATAAAAGAGGAAGGTCTTGTCATGAAAAAACTCTATAGAATCCATTTTATAGCAATTGCAGTTATTGATTTGCTACTATTTGCATTTTTTATCACTAGACTCGAGACATCTTTTGAGTGGCTCTTGCTCTCTGGTTTAATTTTCTTCCTTGCTCAAGGACTCCTGCTATTTCTCTTGGTCGTCCGACTCAAACATCAATTCGCTGAGATTTATCCTCAAATCAATAAAAAGATTCGCTTCTACTATTTAGGGGTTCTCACCATTGATTTTCTATTTTTTGTTCTCTTAGCCTTCATTAGTTCTCAGCGTTTTTCATCTCTTATGCCAATCATCACTGCTTGCCATTCTACTTTTTATTATATGACAGCTGACTACCTAAGAGAAAACTATCCAGACTTTTACGACAAACACATCTCTTTATGGGAGTGTCTCTAAGGAAAAGGAGGTTTTAGCATGAAAAAAATCATCTTCATCAAAACCATTCAACTCCTTGTCATTGATGGAATCATGCTGGCATTTTTGACATTTAAAAGGGGGCTTACTTGGGACTGGATTTTGATTTATAGCGGTTGGCTCATTTTCTTTCATCCTGTGCTATTGACCTATCTTTCAAACCAACTTTGTGACCACTTTAGTTAACTCTATTCCCAGATTAGACCGAGATTCTGGCGTTTTGCTTTACAAATTCTCCTATGGGATAGCCTGATGATTCTCTCCTTGGTGTCTTTAAGTGATATTCCACTTTTCCTTCAGGGAACTCTCCTCATCCTAGGACATCTCATCCCTTCCTATCGCATCTGCCAAAGCCTGAAAAGAGACTTCCCCCAAGCATATCAAGAACCGATTTCTTTTTGGAGTATTTTATGATAGATGAGAAAGACCAAGCCGACTGGGCTTGGTCTTTCTTATCTCTTTTTAGTATCTAGGATAATGGTAACAGGTCCGTTATTAACCAGCTCAACCTGCATATCTGCTCCAAAGATACCTGTCTGAACGGGCACTTCTTGCGCTAATTTTTGATTGAAAGCATCATAGAAGTCTGATGCCATATCAGGTTTAGCTGCCCCTGTAAAGGCTGGACGATTGCCTTTCTTAGTATCCGCAAAGAGGGTAAACTGAGAAATAGAGAGGATTTCTCCTTCAATATCTTTGACAGACAGGTTCATCTTGCCTTCTGCGTCTGAAAAAATCCGCATATTGACCAGTTTTCTCACAGCATAGTCCAAATCTTCCTCTTGGTCCTCTGGTCCAACACCAACCAGCAATAAAAGTCCCTGATTGATTTTTCCCTGAATCTGGCCTTCTATACTCACTTGGGCTTTTTTAACCCGTTGGATAATGATTTTCATAATAGCCTTTCTAGTAAGAGCTAGGACAACTAGCCGTTGGTCCGTTTGACAGAGTAAACTTCTGGCACACTCTTAATTTTATCGACAACCGTAGTCAGTGTAGAGAGGTTGGCAATACCGAAGGACACATGGATATTAGCAAACTTCATATCCTTGGTTGGTTGGGCATTGACCGTTGAAATATTCTTGGTTGTATTTGAAAGAACTTGCAGTACATCGTTCAACAGTCCTGTACGGTTGAGACCGTAGATATCGATATGGGCCATATACTCCTTATTTGAGCTAGGGTACTGGTCTTCCCATTCCACATCAAGGAGACGTTGCTCGTAGTTTTCTTGGGCACGCAGGTTCATACAGTCCACACGGTGAATAGCCACACCACGACCCTTGGTAATGTAGCCAACAATATCGTCACCAGGCACGGGGTTACAACACTTAGCAATCCGCACTAGGAGACCAGAAGCACCTTCAATAACCACTCCCCCCTCATGCTTGACCTTGAGGGTTTCTTTATTTTCAACCTTGACCTCGCCACCTTTGACAAGCTCCTCTGCCTCAGCCTTGGCCTTGGCACGCTCTTCCTCACGGCGTTCCTTTTCAGTCAGACGGTTAAAGACGGTAATCGCACCGATTTCCCCAAAACCAATGGCCGCAAAGAGGGAGTCTTCTGTCTTGTAACTGGTCTTTTGCAGAACTTGATCCATGTGGCGCTTGTCCATAAATTTATTTGCCACATAGCCATTTTCTTGGAACTGAGCCATCAGCATCTCACGACCCTTGTTGACAGACAATTCCTTATCTTGGTTTTTAAAGAACTGGCGAATCTTATTGCGCGCCTTGCTAGTCTTGACCATATTGAGCCAGTCACGGCTAGGTCCAAAGGAGTTCGGGTTGGCGATAATTTCAACCTGATCCCCTGTCTTTAACTTGGTTGTCAGTGGAACCATGCGGCCATTGACCTTGGCACCAGTTGCTTTTTCACCGACCTTGGTATGGATTTCGTAGGCAAAATCAATCGGTCCTGAATCTTTGGGAAGGGAACGGACAGCTCCATCTGGGGTAAAAACGTAAATCTCCTCAGCCAGATAGTTTTCCTTAACAGAGTCCACAAATTCCTTAGCATCATCAGCCTGATCTTGGAGCTCCATCATCTCCTTGATCCAGTTCATTCCAATAGCTGATTCCTTGCTGTTAACTTGCCCCTTTATACCTTTCTTATAAGCCCAGTGAGCCGCAACCCCATACTCAGCCACCTCGTGCATTTCCTTGGTTCGAATCTGGAATTCAATCGGCCCTTTTGGTCCATAAACAGTCGTATGGATAGACTGATAACCATTGGCCTTGCGGTTGGCAATATAGTCTTTGAAGCGACCTGGCATCGGTTTCCAAAATTCATGCACGTAACCAAGCATGGCATAAACATCACTTTGGGTATCTAAAATACAACGAATAGCAATCAGATCATAGATTTCCTCAAACCGTTTTCTCTTGTCCTGCATTTTGCGGAAAATTGAGTAAATATGCTTGGGACGACCATAAATCTTCCCTTTCAAGTGACGTTCTGTCGTATACTCCTCTAATTTTGTGACTACCTCATCCACCAAGGCCTCACGCTCCCTGCGCTTTTCCTTCATCATATGGGTAATCTTGTAAAACTCCGTTGGATTGAGATAACGGAAAGACAAGTCTTCTAATTCCCATTTGACACTGGAAATCCCCAAACGATGGGCAAGTGGGGCATAGATTTCCATGGTTTCTTTGGAAATACGCTCCTGCTTGTCTTTTCGAAGATGTTTCAGGGTCCGCATATTGTGCAAGCGGTCAGACAGTTTGACCAAAATAACGCGGATGTCCTCAGACATGGCCATGAGCATCTTGCGATGATTTTCCGCTAATTGCTCCTCGATCGATTTGTACTCGACCTTGCCAAGCTTGGTAACTCCGTCAACAATCACCCGCACATCAGGACCAAACTCTCTTTCCAAATCGTCCAAGGTCGCATCTGTATCTTCCACCACATCATGCAAGAATCCACAAGCTACTGTTACAGCATCCAGCTTTAGCTTAGCTAAAATACCTGCCACTTGGATAGGGTGAATGATATAAGGCTCGCCTGATTTGCGATATTGACCACTGTGGCATTCAACAGCATAGACCAAGGCCTTATGGACAAAATGAACATCCTCTTCCGTTAAATATTCTTTGGTTAAAGCGACAACTTCTTCGCCTGTTAAATTCACTTCTTTCGGCATCTCTACTCTCCAATTCTTCCTACCATTTTATCACTTTTTTAAGAATATGAAAACTAGATTGGAACAGAATAAGAAAAAAATAATTCAAAATTGCTTGATAATTCTGAATTATTAGCCCATAATATACTACGAAGTTAGATTTTAAACTTAGGTGATAGAAGGAGAGATAGAAGAACGGAAACCATATTGTAACCCAAAGACTTTCTGATTTCCCCAATTCCATTGAAGATACGAAAGATAAACGGTGGAACTCGTATCACATACACTGGTACCTTGACTGGATTTTGGAATTAATACTCAATGAAAATCAAAGAGCAAACTAGGAAACTAGCCGCAGGTTGCTCAAAGCACTGCTTTGAGGTTGTAGATAAGACTGACAAAGTCAGTCACATATATACGGCAAGGCGACGTTGACGCGGTTTGAAGAGATTTTTGAAGAGTATAAAAATCCTCAAGATACTTTCTTCTATCCTTTAGTTTATAAGGAGAATACCTATGAAAAAAACTGCTATTTCTATCTTTGCTCTCCTAATGTTAGGAGTTTGCTGCCTGTTCCTATTCAGCCAGCAAAGCTATAAAAAACTCGTTCAATACTATGCTAACGACCAGAACCTGCCCAGTAGGATAACTTATAGTGAATATAGCGACAAATGAGAAGCCAACTACGGTAGCACTCTAAACATCACGTCTATCAAACAAGCTAATGACGGAGTTTATGCAACCTATGAAGGGCAATTGACACCTTTCCAATATTGATAAATTGATAACCAGCCTGTCTTCATCTAGTCATGCTGGTTTTTAAGTTCATTTTAAATCCTTACCTATTCTCCCTAACTGTGCTATACTTAATTTATACTCAATGAAAATCAAAGAGCAAACTAGAAAGCTAGCCGCAGGCTGTTCAAAGCACTGCTTTGAGGTTGCAGATAAAGTTGACGCGGTTTGAAGAGATTTTCGAAGAGTATTAGTATATTCTTTGAGATTGGAGCTAGTATGAAAATCCATAAAACCGTGAATCCTGTTGCCTATGAAAATACCTATTATCTAGAAGGCGAAAAGCACCTCATCGTCGTCGATCCTGGTAGTCATTGGGAAGCCATTCGTCAGACAATCGAGAAGATCAACAAACCGATCTGTGCTATTCTCTTGACCCACGCCCATTATGACCATATCATGAGTCTGGACTTGGTTCGCGAGACGTTTGGCAATCCTCCTGTCTATATCGCAGAGAGCGAAGCCAGCTGGCTCTACACTCCTGTCGATAATCTCTCCGGTCTCCCTCGCCACGATGATATGGCAGATGTGGTCACAAAACCTGCAGAACACACCTTTGTCTTTCACGAAGAATACCAACTAGAGGAATTTCGTTTTAAGGTTCTACCGACCCCAGGGCACTCTATCGGTGGTGTTTCCCTAGTCTTTCCTGATGCTCACCTAGTCTTGACGGGAGATGCTCTATTCCGCGAAACTATCGGACGGACCGACCTTCCGACTGGTAGCATGGAGCAACTCCTTCATAGTATCCAGACCCAACTCTTCACCCTACCAAACTACGATGTCTATCCAGGACATGGTCCAGCTACTACTATCGCTCACGAAAAGGCCTTCAATCCCTTTTTCTAGCAAGATGATGACAATCGAAATTTAAGTAAACTATCCAGCAAATCTTTCTATTACAAAAGGCATCCTATCAAGGTTTTCACACGTGATTGGATGCCTTTTTTCTGATGACTAGATTTTTTGTATTACCAAATAATCACGCGCTCCTCTGGTGAACGCCACATTCCGTCTCCTTCTTTGACATCATAGGTTGTAAAGAAATCGTCGAAGTTTGGTACTTGCACATTGACACGGAGTTTGGCTGGTGCGTGCACATCGACGCTAGCCAAAAGTTTCATAAATTCTGGTCGACCTTTCATGCGCCAGATGCGACCGAAGTTGTAGAAGAACTCTTCTGCTGAGAAGTCTGTTTCTCTCTTAGCTGCTTCAAGAGCTGCTGCGATTCCTCCCAAGTCAGCCACGTTTTCTGATACAGTCAATTTACCGTTAATGGTTGCTCCATAAGAATCCTGTCCATCAAATTGGTCAATGACTTTTTGTGTTTTCTCCTTGAAGGCAGCATAGTCGCTCTCTGTCCACCAATCCTTGAGGCTACCATTTTCGTCAAAGGAAGCCCCGTTAGTATCAAAGGCGTGGGAAATTTCATGGGCAATCACTGCCCCAATACCACCGTAGTTAGCAGAAGATGACTGATGCAAGTCATAGAAAGGCGCCTGTAAAATGGCCGCTGGAAAGACAATCAGGTTCTTCTGAGGATTGTAGTAGGCATTGACCATATGAGCAGGCATGCCCCATTCCTTATAGTCTACAGGCTGGTTCCACTTACTCCAACTGTGCTTGATTTCCACACGCGCAAAGGCTAGAGCATTCTCAAAAAGACTGGCAGTTTCATTCACTACCTTATCCTTGTAACGTGCAGGCAATTCTTCTGGATAGCCAATATAAGGTTTGATCACATTGAGTTTCACGATAGCCTGTTTACAGGTTTCTGGAGTGAGCCAGTCATTCTTAAGCAGACGCTCCTTATAGACATCAATCATGGTTGCCACTTTTTTCTCCACATCCGCCTTGGCTTCTGGAGAGAACTTCTCACGGGCGTACCAAAGACCCAGGGCTTGCTTGAAAGGTTCTTGTGCTAGATGATAAGCTGCTTTGACCTTATCTTTTGCCTCTGGAACTCCAGAAAGGGCACGGCTGTAGGCACCAGACAAAACACGGATATCCTCTGTTAAATAGCTGGTTGAAAGATTGACAACACTCAAAATCAAGGTTGCTTTAAGGAGAGACCAGGCTTCCTCACTGTAGAATTGCTCTGCTGCTTGCCAGAAACGTTCCTCGTCTACAATAACCTTGTCTGGTAATTGCCCAATAACTGCTTTGAAGAAGTCATCCAAAGGTAGGGCAGGCGCGAATTTCTTGAAATCTTCGTAAGAATATGGATGATAGAGTTTAGCATATTCTGAACTTTCTTCATTAGAGAGCACCACTGCCGCAACTCGGCGGTCCAATTCAAGTCTTTTTTCTAGCAAGTCTTCAATTTCTTCATCAGAGAAATCATAAGCCTTGAGGAGATTTGCGCTGCTTTCTTTCCAAAGAGTCAAGAGTTCTTCGCGCTGAGGATGTTCTTCTGCATAGTAGGTCGTATCTGGCAAGATTGTGCTTGGAGCGCTAGCCCATAGAACATTGATTCTAGCATCCATAAAGTCTGGCGATACACCAAAAGGAAGGAAGTTTGGTTTTCCTGCAAGCTCAAACTCTGCTAGTTTAGCTGTAAAATCCGCAAAAGTTTCCAATTCTTGGAATTCTTTAAGGAGTGGTAAGACAGGTGTGATACCGTCAGCTTCTCTCTTGTCAAAATCACGAACTAGGCGGTGGTATTTGACAAAGTTTTCCAAGATAGCATCCTCAGGCACCTCTTCACCTGCTAACCACTTGTCTGTTGTCGCCAGCATCAGGTCTTCAATTTCCTGGTCTAAATCAACAAAACCTCCAGTTTGAGACTTATCTGCTGGGATTTCAGCTGTCTGTTGCCATTCTCCATTGATAGCATCATAAAAATCATCTTGATAACGTGTCATCTTGTTCTCGCTTTCATTTGTATTTGCATTTATCTTAACAAAAATCACTAGGGAATGCAATTAATAACCATTTAACTATTATTTTTTAGCTATTATAAAAAATCTTTCCATGATAAAACGCATAATTCCAAGTTTTTTACACTTGATACTATGCGTTTTATAATTTAGAAATTTATCCTGAAAGTTATCTTTAGAATCTATTTTTCAGTTATTATTTTAATTTTTTCAAAAATTAACTTGACTTAATTTTTTTTTTAATGTATATTAAGAGACAGGAGGAATACAAGTTTATGATACGTATCGAAAACCTCAGTGTCTCCTACAAAGAAACGTTGGCACTTAAGGATATTTCACTAGTGCTCCATGGACCAACAATTACCGGCATCATTGGTCCAAACGGCGCTGGGAAATCAACACTATTAAAAGGTATGCTGGGAATTATCCCACATCAAGGTCAGGCATTTCTCGATGACAAGGAAGTTAAAAAATCCTTACACCGAATTGCCTATGTCGAACAAAAAATCAATATCGACTACAACTTTCCCATCAAGGGCAAGGAATGCGTCTCGTTAGGACTATTTCCCTCTATTCCTCTCTTTCGAAGTTTAAAGACTAAACATTGGAAGAAAGTGCAAGAGGCCCTTGAAATCGTCGGCCTAGCTGACTACGCTGAACGTCAAATTAGTCAACTGTCTGGAGGTCAATTCCAGCGGGTTTTGATTGCCAGATGTTTGGTGCAGGAAGCCGACTATATCCTCTTGGATGAACCCTTTGCTGGGATTGACTCTGTCAGTGAGGAAATCATCATGAATACGCTGAGAGATTTGAAAAAAGCTGGGAAGACGGTTCTCATCGTTCACCACGACCTCAGCAAGATTCCCCACTACTTCGATCAAGTCTTACTTGTCAATCGAGAAGTGATTGCCTTTGGTCCAACAAAAGAAACTTTTACCGAAACCAATCTAAAAGAAGCTTACGGTAATCAACTCTTTTTCAATGGAGGTGACCTATGATTGCAGAATTTATCGATGGATTGCAAAAATTCCATTTCCTACAAAATGCCTTGATAACAGCTATTGTCGTCGGGATTGTAGCTGGAGCTGTGGGATGTTTCATTATTCTACGCGGGATGTCACTCATGGGAGATGCCATTTCACATGCTGTCTTACCAGGTGTAGCCCTCTCCTTCATCTTGGGCCTTGACTTCTTTATCGGAGCCATTGTCTTTGGATTGCTAGCTGCCATCATCATTACCTACATCAAAGGAAACTCGATTATCAAAAGCGATACCGCCATCGGCATTACCTTTTCTTCTTTCTTAGCCCTCGGTATCATCTTGATTGGTGTCGCTAAAAGTTCAACTGACCTTTTCCATATCCTTTTTGGTAATATCCTGGCCGTCCAAGATACGGATATGTTTATTACTATGGGTGTGGGGGCAGCCATCCTCTTGTTAATCTGGATTTTCTTCAAGCAACTCTTGATAACTTCCTTTGATGAACTCTTGGCTAAAGCCATGGGAATGCCTGTCAATTTCTATCACTACCTTCTCATGGTACTCCTGACTCTCGTGTCTGTGACAGCCATGCAAAGTGTCGGAACTATCCTGATTGTAGCCATGCTGATTACCCCAGCTGCAACTGCTTATCTGTATGCTAATAGTCTGAAAAGTATGATTTTCCTTTCCTCAACCTTCGGAGCTACTGCTTCAGTTTTGGGACTCTTTATTGGCTATAGTTTTAATGTTGCGGCAGGTTCTAGTATCGTGCTTACAGCTGCTAGTTTCTTTCTCATTAGCTTCTTTATCGCTCCCAAACAACGATATTTGAAACTGAAAAATAAACATTTGTTAAAATAAGGGGCAAAGCCCTAATAAATTGGAGGATCTAATGAAAAAATTAGGTACATTACTCGTTCTCTTTCTTTCTGCAATCATTCTTGTAGCATGTGCTAGCGGAAAAAAAGATACAACTTCTGGTCAAAAACTAAAAGTTGTTGCTACAAACTCAATCATCGCTGATATTACTAAAAATATTGCTGGTGACAAAATTGACCTTCATAGTATCGTTCCGATTGGGCAAGACCCACACGAATACGAACCACTTCCTGAAGACGTTAAGAAAACTTCTGAGGCTGATTTGATTTTCTATAACGGTATCAACCTTGAAACAGGTGGCAATGCTTGGTTTACAAAATTGGTAGAAAATGCCAAGAAAACTGAAAACAAAGACTACTTCGCAGTCAGCGACGGCGTTGATGTTATCTACCTTGAAGGTCAAAATGAAAAAGGAAAAGAAGACCCACACGCTTGGCTTAACCTTGAAAACGGTATTATTTTTGCTAAAAATATCGCCAAACAATTGAGCGCCAAAGACCCTAACAATAAAGAATTCTATGAAAAAAATCTCAAAGAATATACTGATAAGTTAGACAAACTTGATAAAGAAAGTAAGGATAAATTTAATAAGATCCCTGCTGAAAAGAAACTCATTGTAACCAGCGAAGGAGCATTCAAATACTTCTCTAAAGCCTATGGTGTCCCAAGTGCCTACATCTGGGAAATCAATACTGAAGAAGAAGGAACTCCTGAACAAATCAAGACCTTGGTTGAAAAACTTCGCCAAACAAAAGTTCCATCACTCTTTGTAGAATCAAGTGTGGATGACCGTCCAATGAAAACTGTTTCTCAAGACACAAACATCCCAATCTACGCACAAATCTTTACTGACTCTATCGCAGAACAAGGTAAAGAAGGCGACAGCTACTACAGCATGATGAAATACAACCTTGACAAGATTGCTGAAGGATTGGCAAAATAAGCCTCTGAAAAACGTCATTCTCATGTGAGCTGGCGTTTTTTCTATGCCCACATTTCCGGTCAAATCATTGGAAAATTCTGACTGTTTCAGATACAATGGAAGAAAAAAGATTGGAGTATCCTATGGTAACTTTTCTCGGAAATCCTGTGAGCTTTACAGGTAAACAACTACAAGTCGGCGACAAGGCGCTTGATTTTTCTCTTACTACAACAGATCTTTCTAAAAAATCTCTGGCTGATTTTGATGGCAAGAAAAAAGTCTTGAGTGTCGTTCCTTCTATCGATACAGGCATCTGCTCAACTCAAACACGTCGTTTTAATGAAGAATTGGCTGGACTGGACAACACGGTCGTATTGACTGTTTCAATGGACCTACCTTTTGCTCAAAAACGTTGGTGCGGTGCTGAAGGCCTTGACAATGCCATTATGCTTTCAGACTACTTTGACCATTCTTTCGGGCGCGATTATGCCCTCTTGATCAACGAATGGCACCTATTAGCACGCGCAGTCTTTGTCCTCGATACTGACAATACGATTCGCTACGTTGAATACGTGGATAATATCAATTCTGAGCCAAACTTCGAAGCCGCAATTGCAGCTGCTAAAGCCCTATAGAAAAAATCCTCTGTCACAAAGAGTTCCCTGCTCTTTGAAACGGAGGATTTTTGAATATTAGTAAATAGAAGTTCAATCAGCTAAAAATAACTACCTTACTCTACAGATTTCAGGGCTTCTAACATGTCAACCTTTCTCAGATAATAATTGACGAAGAAACCAAGCAAGGTCAAAATGATGCTTACTGCTGCCACTGGGATTACATAGACTTCCCAGCCTACCTGCGGATAAAAGAGAATAGTCGCCGGCGAAATCATTTGAATCAAAAATTGGTGTAAATAGAAACCAGCTACCAGACCAAGTACGATTCCCACAAGGGATAGCACAATCGTCTCACGGTAAATGTAGAGGGTGACTTCATTATTATGAAAACCAAGAACCTTGGTAGTGGAGAGTTCACGGATTCTCTCAGCTACGTTGATATTGGTCAAATTGTAAAGGATGACAATAGCTAATAGAACCGATACGATGACCAAGATGGTCATGGTCTGATTGAGTGAGCTAGCGATAGAGTCGAAGAGTCGAATGGCTGAAGCATTTTGGACAACGCTGGACACCGCAGATTGACTCATAAGCAAGCCCGCCTGACTTTCGATACTAGTTGCACTGGTATCCCTTAATGAAACCAGATAAGTGTTGGCTTGGGGTAGCTGTCCGTAAAGTTGCTCATAGCTAGCCTGACTCATATAAATAAAGTGACCAACGTAGTTCTCAGTAATAGCAGCGACCTTTAGTTCCTTACCTTCAATTTCTAAAGTCTGCCCAACCTTGACACCTGCCAGCTGGGCGAGTTTAGCTGTAATAACGATGCCATCTTTTAATGTCAGCTCCTGCTGATGATGTTGAAGATGGATAAAGGGAGTCAAATCTTCCTTCTCTATCATCATAAGAGTAATGTTTTGAAGACCAGCCTTGCCTTTGAAATCCTTGTCTAGCGTTTTAGAATAGATTTTCTGGTAGGCTAGTATCTCCTGCCCTTTCAACACTTCTGCTAGCTCTACCTTGTCCTGATTGGTCGCACTAGGATTTTCAGAGACAAGCATCTGATACTGTTGGATTTGTTGAAACTGTTTAGACGGAACTCCTGCTACAGAAGATTGGATTCCCAAACCTGCAAAGAGCAGAGCTACAGAACCTGCCACACCAAAGATTGTCATCAACATTCTCTGCTTATAACGAAAGATGTTGCGGGCTGTTACCTTATGAGTAAAACTGAGACGACGCCAGATAAAACCGATACGCTCCAATAAGATTTTAGCTCCTTTGACAGGAGGTTTAGGAAGTAGAAGCTGGGCTGCTTCGTCATGAAGTTCCCTCCAAGCCACCAGATAGGCTGGTAACACACTCGCCAACCAGCTCAAGACAAGAGCTAGTAAGCTATAGGTCCAATAGAACTGAATCTGGGTTTCTCCCACCACCATGCCTTTTGTAATGACACTTGAAATTACACTGGCTAGCAAATAATGACCAAGTATACTACCTAGAGCCGTTCCGACAGTCCCAGCTACTAGTCCATAAAGGAGAAACTTGGCGATAATATCCTTACTACGGTAACCCAAGGCCTTAAAAATCCCTGCATGAGTTCGCTCTTCGTCTACAAAGCGAGTCATGGTCGTAAAGGTCACCATGGCTGCTACGGCATAAAGTACCACAGGAAAGATATTGCCCACTGCTCGAATACTGGATGAAGCATTGCTATACATAAGATAGCCCTGACCACCTGGCATGGTCTGACGATTATAGACCTGATACCTTGGCTCCGCCAAATCGTCCAAGACTTGCTGATGTTTTTCTAATTTTTCCTTTTCTTGGGCTAGATTTTGTTCAGCTTGCTTTAGTTTATCCTCTTCCTTGCCCAATTCCTGCTTGGCTTGGGTAAGTTGAGCACTAGCCTGCTCTCTCTGAACTTGAGGAAACAAGGCTAGTTGACTTTCTTGAGCCTGTATACGAGCTTGAGCAGCTGCTAAACGACGCTTGCCTTCCTGCAAATTAGTCTGAGCCTTGTCAAGGGTCTCTTGCCCCTTGTCTAGAGACTCTTGTCCTTCTTTTTTCAAAAGTTGCAGACGTACCTTGCCATTATCTGATAAAGTTTGTTCAAGGTCTTCCTGATGTTGCTTGGATTTTTCTTCATAAGCTGATGAAAAGGCATTTAAACCTGCTAAATCTTGATATTTCAAACGAGCTATATTGTAGACTTTCTGATCAAACTGACTAGGTAAAATCACCCCATAGGCTGTCAGAGTCCCACTTCCACTTCCTGCGTAGCCCATATCTCGCTGGGAGAGGATTTCAGCCGAATCCACAAAACCAGTAATGGTATAAGTATGGTCTTTTAAAGAGGAATGACCCTCTTCTTTTTCTTTAAAACTAATCTCCTGTCCCACGCTGTATTGGCCTTGCAAATGAGTGGCCAAAGCGATTTCCTTGTCTGACTGAGGAAGTCGTCCCTTTCTTAGCTGAAAGGTTGAAATTCGCTCTGGTTTGGAGTACAGCCGAATGGCATCCTGCCCATTATCCATAGTCACATCTGTCAAATAGCCAAACTCGACCTCTGCGCCCTCCGTCTGTTTTAGTTCTTCTTGGTCTGCTTGATCCAAGCCATAGTTAGACATGACTGCCAAATCCAAGGTTTGAGCAGTTGTTAAATAAGCATTAGCTGTCGCCTCCATGTTGGGACTGGTTACTTTGAGGCCTACTAAGGCTAGAGATCCCAACATCATCAGGATCAAGATGGATAAAAAACGCCCCTTGGAGCCTGTGAAGGACTGAATTAAGTCCTTCCAATAAGTTTTTCGCTTGATCATACTAGTACTCCAAACTGTCAATATCCTGAGGATGCTGGTTGAGCACCACATCCTTGACACTGGCATCGTGCATATGAATCACGCGATCAGCAATGGGCGCCAAAGCTCCATTATGAGTCACGATGATCACCGTCGCTCCCTTTTGACGAGACATGTCTTGGAGAATTTTCAAAACCTGCTTGCCCGTCTGATAATCCAAGGCTCCAGTCGGTTCATCACAAAGGAGAATTTTAGGATTTTTAGCTACCGCGCGTGCAATGGAGACTCGCTGTTGCTCCCCTCCAGAAAGCTGGGCTGGAAAGTTATTGAGACGATGAGCCAGACCTACATCTGTCAAGACCTGATCAGGATTCAAGGCATCTGTCACAATTTCAGAAGCCAGTTCCACATTTTCCTTAGCTGTCAGATTAGAAACTAGATTATAAAACTGAAAAACAAACCCCACATCATTTCTACGGTAATTGGTGCGCTGGTGGGAACTATAATCCGCAATATTAACACCATCAATCCAGATTTCCCCTTCATCATTGGTATCCATTCCCCCAAGAAGGTTAAGCACTGTTGACTTGCCTGCACCTGAAGCACCAAGGATAATAACCAGCTCCCCCTTTTCAATCTCAAAATTCACATCACGATTGGCCACAATCTCCGTGTCCCCAACCTGATAACGCTTGTAACAGTGTTTCATCTCAATATAAGCCATCAGACCCACCCTCTATCAAACAAATTATACTCCTCGAAAATCTCTCTTCAAACCACGTCAGCTTCCATCTACAACCTCAAAACACTGTTTTGAGCAACCTGCGGCTAGCTTCCTAGTTTGTGCTCTTTGATTTTCATTGAGTATTACTTCCTATTATCATTATAACGCTTTTTCAACTAGTTGGAAACTGCCTATATTCTTAAATCCTTATTAAAAGGAAGTTTCAAATTACTGCCTTATAACATCTTCTTAAAAATAAAATTGAACAAGATCACCTTCTGCTGTTGCCACCGAAATACAATCTTTCCCCATGCATTTCGCTTTTATTTTTTCTTGATTCATTTTAATCACACTCTTCTCAATATCTGGATAAGAAACTCGCAAATCTCCTCCACTCCTTGATAAAATGGTCAACTGTAAGAGTTTTTTATCTTCCCAGCTCATGCTCACTTCAAAATGTCCACGTGCCATTAAGCCTGAAACAGAACCTGTTGACCAAGCATCAGGTAGGGCAGCTAGAGGTACCAGATAAGCTGCATGAGACTGGAGTAACATTTCTGCCATGCCACTAGTAGCACCAAAATTACCATCTATCTGAAAAGGAGGATGGCTACACCAAAGATTTGGCAAGGTGGATATCTTTAACTGCTCTGCCAATAATTTATGGGCTCGATTGCCATCTCCCAAACGCGCCCAGAGATTGATCTTATTAGCCTTGGACCAGCCTGTGCCGCCATCTCCACGATCATTGAGGCTAGCACGCGCCGCTTCAATATACTCTTGTCCCTTGTAGCTAAAGAGATTGCCAGGATAGAGTCCCACTAGATGGGAAGCATGCCGATGCTGGGCCTCCACTTTCTCATTTTGAAAATACTGCTCTTCCTCCTCATACCACTCCCTGATTCGACCAGATTGAGTGATTTGCAAAGGATTTAGTAAATCAGACTTCTCCTTAACCTCAGTCAACAAGTCCTCATCCAGTCCCAATTCCTGAGCAGCCTGAATAAAATCATGAAATAACTGCCAAATCAGAGATTGGTCATAAGTATTGCCAATCGAAATCGGCCCATGTTCTGGGGAATAAGACGGAGAAGACACCCAACGCTGCGCCTGCTGATCCTTATGTAAAAAGGCATTCCAAAAACGAACCGTTTCCCTCAACATGGGATAAATTTTCTCCCTGAGATAGTCTTGGTCCCTATAAAATGAATAGGCTTCATAAACGGTTTGCATCATCCACGCATTGGCAGCTGGTGACCAACCCCAATAGTAATCCCAACCAGGTGCCGTCCAACCAAAGGGAGTCGCTTGAGTATGAACCAACCAACCATTCTCCTCACCTTTCTGAGAGACGATTCCTGCATACTTTACAGCCGCTAGACGACCATAGACACGCAAATCATCTACATAGTTGATGACTGGAAAGACCGTCTCTAGGAGATTGGTAACATAGGCTGGCCAATAATTCATCTGCAGATTGACATTTAAGTGATAGTCCGAATTCCAAGGAGGATTGTCGACCGCATTCCAGACTCCCTGTAGGTTAGCTGGTAGAGCATCTGGGCAGTCTCTGGACGAACTAATCAATAAATACCGTCCATACTGGAAGAACAGCTCCTCCAAAGCCTGCCCTTCTTGTGGCTTATAATTTTTTAACAAATCATCTGTAGTGGATGCGTCAACATCAGCTTCCAAATCCAATTGAATACGCTGGAATAAAGCTTGGTAGTCCTCGATATGCCTTGATTTCAATTGGGTATAGCCCTTTTCTTTAGCTGTGTCCACCAAGTCTATCACCTGTTGCTCTAAATCTAGTTTCTTGCGATAATTGCTAGCAGGATTTTGGGCAAAATCCGTCTTAGCGGCCAAGAAGAGATTGGCATAACTGGCTCCTGATATCTGAACCCTATCTGACCAAACTCTAATATCTCCATCCGTTTCCCAAGCTAGATAACTAGCAAACCGCAGATCATTATCCTTAACTCTTCCCTTCATCAAGATATGAGAATCAGTAATATCCAACTTACACTCCTTGTAATCAGATTTTTCCTGCTCATACTTTCCATTAGAAGCCAAATCACAGGTCAAGGATAGTTCTATAGTAAAATCTAGAGTTTCCAACCCTTCCTTAGTAAAACATTGAACCAAGAGATCATCTGGAAAACTCGCAAAAGCTTCACGTTCAAATCGCGTTCCCTTATAGACATAAGAAGTCGTCGCAAGTGCCTTACTAATATTCAACTGTCTCTGATAGTCCGTCACCTGAGACAAAGTCGTACCTTGCTGGCTGAACTCAATGTGAATATCCCCAAAAGACAGATAGGTCCCATATTGACTCGTTTTTGGCCCAATTAGGTGCTGCTCAGCCAGTTCCTTAGCCAGATTGTAATCTCTCTTCTCCAAAGCCTGCCGAATCTCAGCTAAAAAAACATACTGAGCCTGAAGATTTCCACCCTGATAATCTGAACTATCAGGAAGTGGACCTCCAGACCAGAGACTTTTTTCATTAAATTGAATCCGTTCAGCCCCTATAAGGCCAAATACTTTTGCTCCTAAAGAACCATTACCTATCGGTAAAGCTTCTTCTTCCCAACCCATGTAAGTGGTTGAAGCTGGTTGCTTGTAGGCCAGTACATAATCTTGTTTTTTATTCCTTATCATACTTCCATACTAACATAAAAAGCCTAGAAATCAATCCTAGGCTTACAATTTTTTATTTTCCAAGGTAGTATTCAGAAACAACGTTCAATTTTTCATCGAATTCGAATACCAATGGTGGGAAGTTAGGGATTTCCACATCCATGATCTCATCATCTGACAAACCTTTGATGTGTTTTACAAGGGCACGGATTGAGTTACCGTGAGCTCCTACGAATACGTTTTTACCATCTTTAAGAGCTGGAGCGATTTTATCTTCCCAGAATGGAAGAGCACGTTCCAAAGTCACTTTCAAGTTTTCAGCATCTGGGATTACTGAGTCGTCAAGTGAAGCATAACGACGGTCTGTGTGAGCTGAGTGCTCATCATCACGGTCCATATTTGGAGGCAATACATCGTATGAACGACGCCAGATGTGAACTTGCTCATCACCAAATTGTTCAGCAGCTTCAGCTTTGTTTTTACCAGTCAAACCACCGTAGTGACGTTCGTTCAAGCGCCATGATTTTTCAACTGGAACCCATAATTGGTCAGAAGCTTCAAGAGCCAAGTTAGTTGTTTTGATAGCACGTTTCAATACTGAAGTGTAAGCTTGGTCAAATTCGATACCAGCTTCTTTGATCAATTTACCAGCGTCAATCGCTTGTTGTGTACCTTTTTCAGACAAATCAACATCAGCCCAACCAGTGAAAAGGTTAGCTTTGTTCCATTCAGACTCACCGTGGCGAGCAAAAACCAATTTTACCATTAGATGGATTCTCCTTTAAATTTTCCGAGGTTTCCCCTCGTTTATCTATTCTATTTTACACAATTTTTCACAAAAAAGCTAGTCAAAACCAAAAAGGAAAGGACTGTTTGACAATGTTTGGCAATCACATTGTTTTTGGCTGTTTCTATTCTATCTTCATTATTTAACCTTTTTTCTGCGCATCGAATAATTTTTGAGTTGACTCTTTTAGTTTAGTAAACGAGTCATTATTTTCCATAGCTGTGCCTTTGAAACCTTCCTCAGCTTTAGTAAAATAATCATCAAAAATATTTTTATAAAGATCTATATAATCTGCATAAGTGCGCATTGATTCAATCGCATCGTCTGTTACAACCGGTGTATCGAAAGTGATTGTTTCTTTTGAACTATTGGATGTTGCTACTGTCTTCTCATCATTACTTGTTGAAGTATTCTTTGAACTTTATGTTCCACATGCAACTAGAAGAGAAAGAGATAATAGAGCTACTCCTATACCGATAAACTTTTTTGTTCTTTTCATGCTAAAATACCTTTTATTCTTCTGATTTGAATTTCTTCAATGTTGCAAGGAACAGAGATCCTCCGATAATAGCAAGAATCCCCCCAACCCATCCTAAGAATGGAATGAGACTAACTCCACCAGAAACAATCATTAGTACAGACGGAGCTGCACCTACACGCTTATCTCCTTTATAGTAAACAATAGCAATGATACCAAGAACAAGATTTGCAATCTTCAAGGCATTCAAGAGTAAGGCAACACCTGAAAAAGCCCCTGCAGTAGCTCCTCCATTAAGAGTTGTAGCAGCTGTATTTACCGCTGTTCCCAACAAGACAAAAGGACCAATAAGAAGTAAAATTCCTCCCACAAGACCGACGATACCACTAATTAAAGCAAGTGTTTTTAATTTCATAATAAAATCTCCTTTTTTATTTTTTTCAAATAAAATTGTATCATATTTGCTTTTAAAAAAAGTATTTTCTGATATTATAAAATAAAAATTTGTATAATATGAAATAAAATAAAATATAATATAATACTTTTCAGAAACCAGAAATAACTATATAAATTTATTGTTGTAAAAATATTACACTATTTACCAATCTTATCCCTAATATCAAATTCCTATTTTATCTTACTACTGTTAGCTTGCTAAGTTTCTCTTTGATTCTTGTTGAGTATAAAAAGTCATACCTCGCAAATTTTTAAAATAAATAAAAAACGCATCATATCAGGTGTTCAAAAACGTGATACAATGCGTTTAATAGACTATAAAATTAGTTGTCTTTTCTTCTCAAATTGAATTTTGCCTAGACTTTTCAATCTTATTTCTCTTCAAATCCTTCTGCGACTGCTTCCGCAAAGTTTTCTTCTACGATGCTTGCACAGTGGTCACAGATAACTGCCTGGTAGCTACGTTCTGCTGTTGTTGGGTCAATACGACGGCAACGGTCACATACTTCACCTGCAGCGCGTTCAACTGTGAAGGCTACATCTTCGAAGCTAAGGGCAGCTTCTGGAGCTGGTCCTTCTGCGATGGTCAAGTCTGACACGATCAAAAGTTGAGCCACATTGCTGTTTACTGCTTCGAGTAGAGTTTTCACAACTTCGTTTGGATAAACTGTCAAGTGTGCTTCAAGTGATTTACCGATTACTTTTGCATTACGAGCTTCTTCCAAGGCTTTTTGAGCTTGTCCACGGAAGTCCATGAAGGCTGCCCATGTATCCAAGATTTCTTCTTGATTAGCAAAAGTTTGAGCCTCTGGTAATTCTGACAATTGGACGAAGTCTTCTGTTTCAAACTCAAGATATGACCAAATTTCTTCCGCAGTGTGAGGAAGGATTGGTGTCAAGAGTTTGGTGATTTTGACAAGAATGTCATAGAAGACAGTCTGCATTTGACGGCGTTCCAGTGATTTGGCACCTTCAATGTAAACAACATCTTTGGCAAAATCAAGGTAGAAGGCTGACAAGTCAACGTTGATAAAGTTCACCAAGGCCTTGTAGATCGTCAAGAATTCAAAGTCTGCATAGGCATCACGAATGGTCTTGACAAGCTGGTTAAAGCGAATCGTCATGTACTTATCAACTGAACGAAGCTCATCGTAAGCGACTGTATCTTGAGCTGGGTTAAAGTCAGATGTATTGGCAATCAAGAAACGAAGAGTGTTACGAATCTTACGGTAAGTTTCAGAAACTTGGCTCAAAATATCCATAGAGATACGCACGTCATTGCTTGAGTCAACACTTGTTACCCAGAGACGCAAGATTTCAGCACCGAATTGTTTTTCAACATCGCTTGGAGCAATGGTATTTCCAAGAGATTTAGACATCTTCTCACCTTTACCATCAAGGGCAAAACCTTGTGACAAGATTTGTTTGTAAGGTGCTACGCCATGGTTGGCAACAGATGTGATAAGTGATGAGTTAAACCAACCACGGTATTGGTCAGAACCTTCTAGGTAAAGGTCGGCTGGGTAAGTCAATTCAGGACGGTTTACCACCACTCCATTCCATGATGAACCTGAGTCAAACCAAACGTCCATGATATCAGTTTCTTTTTTGAACTCGCCGTTTGGTGAACCTGGATGAGTAAATCCTTCTGGCAAGAGATCTTTGGCATCACGTTCCCACCAAATGCTTGAACCATGTTCTTCAAAAAGTTGAGCTACGTGTTCAATCGTTTCAGCTACCATGATAGCTGTACCGTCTTCTGCATAGAAGATTGGAAGTGGAACACCCCAAGCACGTTGACGAGAGATAACCCAGTCACCACGGTCACGGATCATATTGTAAAGACGGACTTTACCCCATTCTGAGTGGAATTTCACTTTTTCAATTTCGTCCAAGATTTCTTGACGGAATTTAGAAACTGAGGCAAACCATTGTGGAACTGCACGCCAGATGATTGGTTTCTTAGTACGCCAGTCAAATGGATATGAGTGAGAGATTTCTTCTTGGGCAAGAAGGAGGTTACCAAGTTTTTCAATAACAGTTGGAACTACCTTTTCATAGAATTGACCTTCAAACTCAGGACCAGCATTCTTCATCATGATACCACGTTCATCAACAGTCACTACGACTTCAAGATTATTAGCAATACCAACATTGTAGTCGTCCTCACCAAAACCAGGGGCTGTATGGACAATACCTGTACCAGAGTCAGTCGTAACGTGGTCACCAAGAATTACCAACTCTTCTACAGCTGTATCCCATGGGTGTTCTGTTACGATGTGGTTGAGTTCTTGGCCACGGTAAGTTTCCAAAACTTGAACATCAGCCCAGCCAAATTTCTCAGACAAGCTAGTCAATAATTCAGCAGCAACGACAAACTTACGAGCTTCACCAGCAGGTTGAAGCAAAACGTAATCAATATCTGCACCAACCGTCAAACCACGAGAAGCTGTGATGGTAAATGGAGTCGTTGTCCAGACAACGATATAAGTATCTGTATCTAGAACTCCTTTGCCATCTTTTACCTTGTTGGCATAGTAAAGGGAAGTTGAAACCAAGTCATGGTATTCAATCTCTGCTTCAGCAAGGGCTGACTCAGATGACCATGACCAGTAAACTGGCTTGGCACCACGGTAGATATAACCCTTATTAGCCATCTCACCAAATACACGAATTTGAGCTGCTTCATAGTCAGGAGTCAAGGTCACATATGGATTTTCCCAGTCACCAGAAACACCCAAACGTTTAAAATCTTCACGTTGTTTATCTACTTGAGAAAGAGCGTACTCACGGCAAAGTTTCAAGTACTCAACCAAGTCCATTTCTTTACGTTTGACACCTTGTTTTGACAATACTTGCTCGATTGGCAGACCATGAGTATCCCAACCAGGAATAAATGGTGCGTAAAATCCTGACATAGACTTAGAACGAACAATAATATCTTTTGAAATCTTGTTCATAGCATGTCCAACGTGGATATTTCCGTTAGCGTATGGAGGGCCATCATGCAAGGTGAAATGAGGTTTTCCTTGGTTCAATTCTTGACGACGTTGATAAAGTTTTGCATCTTCCCATTCCTTTTGCCAAACTGGCTCTTTGGTAGGAAGGCCTGCACGCATTGGGAATTCAGTTTTCCCAAGATTAAGGGTGTCTTTGAGTTTCATGGTATCTCCTTTATAAATAATAACAAATTAAAAACCACGACTTCCAAAAAGGACGAAAATCGTGGTACCACCTTTATTCGGAAAAAGTTTTAGTCTTTCTCCCTCTTATCCCGTAACGTGGGGAACGTCAAATCTTACTAGATTCAGACTTGAGTTTTTGAGAGGATAATCTTATCGATAGGGAATGCAGGACTCACACCATCTCCTGCTCGCTGGGAATATAAGGATAAGATATTGTTCTCAGAATATTTCTTATAAAATTGTAACAGATTCTTGCGGTGCTTCAAATCCCGGTGCTGAATCAACAGTTTCTGTAGCTGGTGTTGGACCTGTCGGATGCACTGGAGCTACTTCTGGTTCTTCATACATTGGGCCAACTGGATGAGCAGAGGCTCTTCTTCAACTTGAGGACTCACTACAGGAGTTGGAGCTTCCACTTCCTGTTTAATCTGAGCTTCAAATTCAGACAATTCTTTATCGGCTACCTCAATACGAGCTTGTAATTCTTCCATTTCTGCTTGAGAGAACTGACGTGTCATATCAATTGGTTCTTCTTCAATTGGAACTGGAATCGGTTCTCCAAGTACTTCGCTAACCACTTCTTTAAAGGCTTCATCACTGGTTTGAAGATAAGTAGCTGTTGGACGGAGAATATCTTCCCAATCTGAAGATTCAACAATAGCCAACTGACTCTCAATTGTAGATTTGAGACGTTGGTGGAAGACACGGCTCTTGTTCTTCAATTCTTCTGTTTCAACAGCGACTTTCTTAGCATTATCAGTTGCTTGACGAAGAATCTCGTTTGCCTTATATTTAGCTTCTTCCAACAAGCGTTGCGCATCTTGCTCTGCTTGATGAATGATATTGTTTGAACGTTCATGCGCCGCCTGTTTCACTCGCTCAGCTGTATCCTGGGCAATCAATACAGACTGGCTCAATGAATCTTTTATTTCATCAAAGTAAGACAAACGCTCTTCTAAACTCTTAATACGCAAATTTTTATCATGATTCGCACGCACAAGATCTTCGTAATCACGAACCACAATATCTAAAAATTCATCGACTTCTTCTGGATCAAAACCTCTGAATCGAGTTCCAAAAGTCTTGTCCTTTATTTCTAATGATGTAATTGGCATTCTATTCCTCACTTACTTAATAATAACTGGACGGTTATTTTTTTCTTCTCTTTTTTCGTTTGTCCCTTATCTTGAAGTAATCTCAAGCGACCAAATTTTCTCACACTAATCAAGTCTCCAACTTGAACAGTGTAATCTGATTTGTCTACCACATGATAATTTACTTGGACAAGTTTCTTTTCAATCAACTGGTTTGCTTGATTCCTAGATAGTTTCAAAACATTTGATAAAAGAACATCTAATCGAAAACTAGACACAGATAAATCCAGTTCTCGATACTGTTCTAGCTTATCTATTTTCTCGGTGAAAGGACGTTCCTCCAGCGAAACAGGTATACGACCAATTTTCTTTAGTCCATCTTGAAAGAGAAGAAGAAACTGCTGATTAATCATAATCTGCGCCCGTTCTTCATCTACTAGGATATCTCCAAAAAGTTTCCGTTCAATCCCTAATTGATTGATGACTGTCCCTAAAATCTTAGCATGCGTTAAATGTTCAAATTTATTGGAATACACAATTTCCTGGAGAGATATTTCAAAATCTGAAAACTCTGGTTGGAAATAATCTGGGTATAATAAAACTCGAACATACTCACTCAAGACGAATTCCCCACTACTGCTACAAGCAAGACCATAGGTTTTGGCCAAAATCTTTAATAGCTTCTCCTGATGAGGATTGATAAAAGGAGTTAAAAAAGGAGTATAGCTATCTTCTACCTTCTTTATCCATTCCATTCCCTTGTCAAGAAATGGACGATCTTCTATGGAGAAATGCTGATAAATCCCTTTATTCATCCTATCATCGCCAGAAAACGCACTAGGTTTTCTCCTAAAAATCGAACCAAAACAATCGCGACCCAAACAGATAAATCAAGACCCGCTATCTGTAAAGGCAGGCGTTGCAAGGGAGCAAGCACTGGTTTTACCAACGCTACAATCCAACGACCTAAACTGGATTCGTAGGCACCTGGAAACCAAGACATGACAGCGAAGGCTACCAAAATCAGGGAGTAAATATCCACTGCATTATAAATCATACGAATTAAAAAAATCATTATCGTACTCTATTTCGCTTCATATCAAAACCGAACTCACCCTGTTGATCTTCATCTGGTAAACGGATATCTTCAACATTTACAATAACGTTCACTGGTGTCAACAAATACATGGTAGAAGCTACCTTTTTCAAATTTCCAGCTAAAACATGACAAGCTCCATCCAAATAGTCCAAACAACGACGAGCCTGCACCTCTGTCATATACTGAAAATCAATCAAGATACTTTCGTTTCCTGCCAATAAATCAACAATTTCTGTTGCATCCTCATATTTTCTAGGATAACGAACATCTATAATGACCTTATCCGTTGCACGCTGACTCTGATTTGCCAATTCCTGTTGTCTTGCATGAAGTCTGGTGATATTGTTCTCTTTTGTACCAGCCGACTGTGAAGGTTGATTCATTGGGAGAGCCGGTTCCTGTGAAGAATTTACTGAAGTAAACACAGGCTCATCTCTTTTTTCATAAGGGAGACTTGAATCCTCATCCTCCGTAAAATAATCTATAAATCTATCGAATCTATCTTTTAAAGACATGGTTCTCTCCTACTTAAAAAATGATGTACCTATACGAACAAAAGTGGAACCGAATTGAATCGCTTCTTTATAATCACGACTCATTCCCATACTTAACTCGGTCATAGGCATAGTTGGAATTTGTTTCTCTTGAATTTCTCTTTGTAAATCTTGGGTCGCCTTGAAAATCTCTTTCAACTGCTCACTGCTAGCCTCAAAAGGTGCCATCGTCATTAAACCAACATATTCAATCTTATCTAGTCTGGCTAACTCTGGCAAGATTTCCAGCAGTTCCTCTCTCGAAAAACCGTGTTTGCTTTCTTCTTTAGAAATATTTACTTGAAGGAAACACTTGATGACTCGGTCACTTCTTTTTTGAATTTCCCCTGCTAGCTTTACTGAGTCCAATGCATGGAAATAATCAACGTATTGAATGACATCTTTCACCTTACGTCTTTGCAAGGTACCAATCAAATGCCAAGTCACATCTCGATCTTTTAAAGCTTCATATTTTTCCAGAAACTTATCTACACGATTTTCACCGATATGATGGACACCTAGCGGAAGCAAGGCTTCCGCTGTCGGTACATCTACATACTTGGTAACTGCAATGACAGAGACCGAACCACTCTCTCGATGAGCACTCAGACTAGCCTCTGCAACTTCTCGAAAAACAAGTTCTGTATTTTCTTTTACATTCATTTACTTAACGATTTTTGAAAAATGGAGGTGTATCCAATTCATCTTCATCTTGTGAAATTGGGGCTTCAAAGCGCTCGACTGGAGAAACGACTGAATCTGTTGTACGAACAATCGATTCACGGCGAAGATCCCAATCACCAAAAGCAGATGCCTGAGTTGGTTCCAAACGACGTGGATTTTGTTTTGGCAATTCAACTGTTTCTGCCATATCAAAATGACGATCAAAGCCATGTGAATGAGCTGGTTTCACTGTCTCACGGTAGTTAGTAGCAGATCTAGCTTGTGGAGCCACAACCTTTTCTACGCGGTCTTGACGAACACCCGTTGCAACAACTGTTACACGAATTTCATCACGCATACTTTCATCAATTGAAGTACCGAGCCAGATGTTCACTCCTTGACCTGCTGCCTGGTTCACAATTTGTGAAGCCTCTTCTGCCTCAATCAAGGTTAAGTCAAGACCACCAGTAACGTTGACGATAACATCCTCAGCACCGTCAATAGTTGTTTCAAGAAGTGGTGAATAGATTGCCTTACGTGCCGCTTCTACCACACGTTCTTCTCCACTACCGATACCAATACCCATAAGAGCATTCCCTTTGTTTGCCATTACCGTTTTCACATCGGCAAAGTCAAGGTTAATCAATCCTGGATTGGTAATCAAATCGGTAATCCCTTGAACACCTTGACGAAGAACGTTATCCGCTTCGCTAAGAGCCTCCAAAAGCGGTGTTTTCTTATCAACAATTTCAAGCAAATTGTTGTTTGAGATAATCAATAGAGTGTCTACATGCTCACGAAGTTGATTGATTCCTTCTACAGCAAATTGTCCACGCTTACTTCCTTCAAAACCAAAGGGACGTGTTACAACACCAACTGTAAGCGCACCTAAATCTTTGGCGATACGAGCAATAACAGGAGCAGCTCCAGTTCCAGAGCCTCCTCCCATACCAGCAGTGATGAAGACCATATCGGCACCACTAATAGCTTCCGTCAGTGTTTCTTCGCTTTCTTCAGCGGCTTTACGACCAACCTCAGGTTGACCTCCTGCACCCAAACCACGAGTCAATTTAGGTCCCAACTGAATAACAGTCTCAGCTTTTGTACTACTCAATGCTTGTACATCTGTGTTTGCTGCGATAAATTCTACGCCTGTAACACCTTCGTCGACCATACGGTTGATGGCATTGCCACCACCTCCACCGACACCAATTACTTTAATCACTGCCCCTTGAGCAGCAGCTGTATCAAATGAAAATGTCATAATTTATTTTTCCTCTTTATTCGTCAAACATGCTTCCGATCAATCCACGGAAACGATCTGCTAATTTCGGTTTATTTTGTGAAGCTTGTTGGAAATCCGCCATTGGTTCTGTAGGCGCCACCGGCTCTACTTCTGGAGCAGGAGCTGGTTGAACAGGCGTTGATTGTACAAACTGAGCTGTTTTTTGCAGCATCCCACCAAAACTAATTGGCTGATGACTTAAGTCATTCTCACCTTTTATCGCTCCCTGAGCCAAAAGATTAACTTCTGTTAATTGACCCGCAAATTCTGATAAACTAATCACATGCGCAAAGGCTGGATTACGGATACCAACTTGATTTGGAACATAAAGCTTGACACGGACGCCAAAGACTTCCTGAGCAAGCTCAACCATACCTGGTAAAATGGCATTCCCACCGATTAAGACAATACCACCAGGGAGGTCCAATAGACGCCTTCTATCTAATTCTTGCTTGATTTGTTCAAGGATGTGCTTGATTCGTGCAGAAATAATTTCTGACAAGTAGGCTTCCGTCACTTCGACTGCTTCTACTTCTCCAATAACCTCTACTTGGAAGGTTTCTTTGCTTGCAAGAGGCGGATAGGCTTCCCCGTAATTCAGTTTCAAGTCTTCCGCTAATTTGCGAGAGGTTTTCAAAACCTTGGAGATATCTTTAGTTACATAATCTCCACCTTCTTGGAGAATATGTGTGAACTGGAGTTCTTGATTACGGATTGTAGCGACAGTCGTTTGACCTGCCCCCATATCAATCACTGTAGCACCAAATTCACGTTCCCCTTCGTTCAAAACAGACTGAACCATTGCTAGTGGTGAAATGATAACATTTTCAACCTGAACACCTGCACGCTCAACCGTCTTACGCAAATTGTGCAAGATAGTACGAGGTCCTGTATAAAGCAAACCACGCATTTCAAGGCGAACCCCCATCATGCCACGTGGGTCACGAATCCCTTGGAAACCATCCACAATAAATTCTTCAGGAATAAAGGTAATGACTTCACGGTCAGGTGTCATACTCTTTGTCAAAGCTGATTTGACAACATTTTCAACATCTTGATCCGTAATTTCCTTAGTATCAGATGTTACTGGAATCATCCCCTGAGTTGGTTCTACCTGCAAAAGATTACCAGGCAAGCCGACATTCACTGATTTAATCGAAATGCCTGCCTTTTCTTCCGCTTGGGAAATGGCTGACTTGATAGCAGTTGCTGCTGCATCAATATCAACAATAATTCCATCCTTTACACCTTTACTTTTGGCATTACTCACGCCAATTACATTTAATTCACCATTTCTCTGCTCGGCCACAAGCACCTTGACAGAGCTTGTTCCAATATCTAGACCTGTAAAAAAGCCTTCTCTAGCCATTACATCGCTTCCTCTCTATCTTCCAAGTTTCGCACTTCGTATTATTCCATAGCTAAACATAGGCATAGCTATTCACAAAATATTATAACACAAAAAATTTAATCGTGCTTGCTTTTTTCCTAAATTTCCCAGCCATTTTTTGAGTTTGTCTATTCAGAAATTCTTATTTTATAAGCTGCTTGTAAAAACTCTCTAAGAGCAAAAAAGAAAGCTCTGTGTTAAGCTTCCTTTGCAATCATTTTTTCTGCTTCTTGAGCTAAAAAGAATTCTAAGATTTTCTTAGTCAAACTGATAGTAGCTACCAGCACAATTGAAACAAGTAAATAATTAGCTACTAGACCGTGATCCCCAACCAATGGCGGTTTTGTCAAAAATCCGTAATCGCCACCTGTCACCAAATTGACCACAAAAATCAAGGCATTTAGGGCAAAGGTCATGAGAAAAATTCCCTTCACATCCAGCAATCGCGCATTATACTGTCTCAATAGATAAACTAGAGAGTTCCCCAAGAGTGCTAAATGACCAAAGATAAAGGATAGAATGGTGATATGTGGAAAAGGGTAAGCATCTGGCACTGGATAAACAAAGGCTGCTAATGTCCCAAATGTTCCCAATAATGCAAAGTATTGTTTATATTTGGATTGACCAGGAAGCAAGAGTACCACAAACATAGCCATACGGCAATGGTAAAAGGGTAGGCTTTCTGACAGTGGCATATGATTGACCCAGTACCAACCATAAAGAAGGATTAACTGAACAGTCTGCAAGATTTGGAAAAATCGTTGGTAAACCTTCTTTTCACGATAGCGATGGGCTGTATAAAAGGTTAAGGCTAAGAGCGTAAATAGGCTAACATACCAAAAAAGGTCAAATTTGGGCGGCTCGGTTGCCTGAGTCGTAAAGAAAATATCCCATAAATTCATCTAGTCTTCCTCATAATTCAAAATTTTCCTGCATATTATTATACCATGCTAGTTGTTAAAAATGGATTTAGAAATACGTAAATGTTTGACAAAATCACTTGACTTCATTTTCTAAACGTTCTACCAATTTGGCTAGATTCATAGAGTTAGAACCTTTTAGCAAGATTTGGTCATAGGCTCCAAGGCTTTCTTTGACCTGCTTGACTAGGTCTTCAAATTGGTCTTGGTCTTCTGTTTTCTTGAAGTAGTAAACGTGGCCTATTGGGAACATTTGACTAGCCAATTGGGCTAATTCAGCAATATCTTCTCCATAGAAAATAACGGTATCAAGCACATCTGGAGAAAGGCTCAAAATCATCTGATTATGGAGTTGAACTGACTGGTTACCCAGTTCCTTCATGTCCGCTAAAACCGCAATTTTCTTGCCACCTTCATTGGCTGGAATGGCAGAGAAAGTCTCTAAAATCAACTTCATAGCAGTTGGATTGGCATTGTATACATCAGACAGGATATCTGCTCCATTGGCTGCTTTCTTCCATTCGGTACGGTTACGCGTCAATTCAAGATCTTGGAAGGCCAAACGAATTTGCTCCTCTGAAACTCCTTCTTGCAAGGCAACATAGGATGCAATCATAGCATTTGTCGCATTGTACTTGCCAGTTACTGGCAAATCAAGGGCTTGCTCTAAGAAATTGGCCTTGAAGGTTAGACTATCTTTGCGCTCAACCAAGTCAGTAATTTCCAGCTCTGCTCCTTGACCAAAACGAACCACCTTTTTATCAGTTGGCAAATAGTCCTCTACGATAGGGTCAGCCGGCGCTAAAAGCAAGGAACCTGAAGCCATTCCGTCTGCAATTTGCATTTTTCCTTTAGCAATCTCAGAACGATCTTTGAAAAAGGCCAAATGAGCTTCTCCAACCAAGGTCACGATGGCTGTTTTTGGACGAGCCAATTCAGACAAGAGATGAATATCTCCCAAGTGGTCCTGCCCCATCTCCAAGACCAACTTTTCTGTTCCTTCAGGCATGTGGAGAACTGTGTAAGGAAGGCCAATCTCATTATTGTAATTTCCTTGTGTTTTGTAGGTCTTGTATCTTGTTGACAGTAAATGCGCCAACATATCCTTAGTCGTTGTCTTGCCATTTGAACCTGTAACAGCAAAGACATCAACAGTCGTTTTTTCAAGATAGTAGGATGCTAGGGATTGAAAGGCTGTCAAAACATCATCTACTAGAATGTAAGGATGATTTGAGACCTCTTTCTCAGACAAGGTTACTGCTGCACCATTTTCAAAGGCTGTTTCAATAAAGTCATGGCCATCACGCGCACCTTTAAGTGGCACAAATAAATCTCCAGTTCCAATCAAACGACTATCAAACTCAGCTTTTTCTAACTGGGTGTCCTCAAAGATACTGATATCATTTTTGACTCCAACAACTTGGGCAATTTCATGGATTGTTAATTTCATTTCTACTCCTTTAAAAAGGGCTGAAGTCCGAGAACTCTAGTCACCTTGCAGTGATGGTTCTGGCTTCTACCCTCTCTTTCATTTTATATCAAATGCGCTTCGCGCTTGTCAAAACTTTCCTTGGCAAGGTCAACCAAACGCTCGATTAGTTCTGGGTAGCTGATCCCCATATTGTCCCAAAGTAGTGGGTACATAGACCACTGGGTGAAACCTGGCATGGTATTGAGCTCGTTGAGAAAAATCTCTCCCTTATCTGTATAGAAGAAATCGCAACGAGATAGACCAAGGCCACCAATGGCACGGAAGGCTGTTTCTGCATTTTGACGCATGACAGCCACCACATCATCACTGATTTTGGCAGGAATATCCATAGTAATCTTGTTATCAATATACTTGGCATCGTAGTCATAAAAGGCAACATCCTTGACAACTTCTCCTGGTAGCGTGCTCTTGACATCGTAGTTCCCCAAGAGGCCAACCTCAATTTCACGGGCATTCACTCCTTGCTCAACCAAGACACGGCTATCATATCGGAAGGCAAGTTCTAAGGCTTGACGGAGTTCTTCTTGGTTTTCAGACTTAGAAATACCGACACTAGACCCCATGTTTGACGGCTTAGTGAAGACTGGATAAGCCAATTTTTCTTCCACTTCAGCGATTTTAGCAGTCACATCATCGCCTTCAACGATAGCCACATAAGGAACTTGGGCAATACCAGCAGATTCCAGAACACGCTTAGTCGTGATTTTATCCATGGCAAGACTTGATGACAAAATGTTGCAACCAACGTAAGGCATTTTCAAAACTTCCAAGAATCCTTGAACAGAGCCATCTTCTCCCATTGGCCCGTGAAGGACTGGAAAGACCACTGCACCTTCTTCGTAGATAGCACTTGGTGCAACTTTCTTATCCCAATCAATGGTTTCATTGGTCATGAGACGGTCTTCTTGCCCCGGATCATGACTAAATTCCTGTGTTTTGATAAAGTCACCTGACTGACTGATAAAGAAAGTCTTGACTGTGAAACGGTCGTAATCGACCGCACGCATGACACTCTCAGCTGAAAGGACAGAGACTTCGCGTTCCGCACTCCGTCCACCATATAAAAGAATAATCGTTTGTTTCATATTATTTGTCCTAATTCTACTAGAATACTCGCTCTTTAGTATATCATATTTGCTTGGTTTTTTAAAACTTGAACCTGATCCTACTCATCACACTATACAAAAAGAGGCCGATAGGAACGATTTTCAGCCTCTTTGATTTTTTATAAATGAATGGAGTTCGTAAATTTGCCTACACTTACAACTCTGTCCGATTTTCAATCGCTCGTAAGAGTGTCACTTCGTCCGCATACTCAATGTCCGCTCCCACAGCGAGACCTCGTGCTAGACGCGTAACCTTGATACCAGCCGGCTTGAGCAAACGTGAAAGATACATGGAAGTCGCTTCACCATCCGCTGTAGCATTAGTCGCCACAATCACTTCTGAAACCTCACTATCCATAAGACGAGTCATAAGGCTCTTGAGATTGATATCGTCCGGACTGATACCATTCATAGGAGAAATGAGGCCATGAAGGACATGATAGAGTCCATGGTATTCTTGGATATTTTCCATGGCTGCCACATCTCTACTATCCTCAAGAACTAAAATTGTTGTCTGGTCACGAGTCGGATCAGTACAGATAGAACAAGGATCGTCGTCTGTCAAACGTCCACAAATAGAACAATATGTCAATTCTCTCTTAGCAGAAAGGAGATTTTTTGCAAATTCATTGACATCATCAGCAGACATCCCAATCGTATAAAAGGCCAGACGCGTAGCCGTCTTAATCCCGATACCTGGTAACTTAGAATAACTGTCAATCAACTTGGCAATAGGTGTTGGATAAAGCATAATTTCCTTTCTAGTTCATTGGATGGTATTTTTGATACAGATTGATAATGTCACGCGCAATGGAAGGTCCTACACCATTTGTTAGATTGGTATTATGAGGAAAGACCACTGCAACAGCGATTTGGGGATTATCAGATGGGGCATAGGCCACCGCATTGGTATTGGTTGCTTGCTGACCATCTGCCACATAGCTTTCGGCTGTACCTGTTTTTCCGCTAATGGATACCAAGGCGCCATTTGAAAAGGCACGTCCAGTTGTCAATTCACTAGTACCATGGGCAACCTGATAAAAACCTTGGTGCAAGATGCTCATATCGGAGTCGGATATATTGACCTTATTCATCTCTGTCGGTTGCAGTTGCTGAATCAAGTCACCCAGTCCTCCCTTATCATTATTACCATAAATGCCTTCAACAATACGAGGAGCCACACGAACACCATTATTTGCAATAGTTGCTACATACTGAGCCAACTGCATCGGCGTATAGTTATCAAACTGCCCAAAGGCATTAGTAATGTAATTAGCAAAGCTATACTCTTTGGGAACAAATCCAGTAGATTCATCTGGTAGGTCAATTCCTGTCGCAGTACCCAAGCCATATTCGCCAAAGGTTGAACGCAGTTTCTCCATAGCAGACTCTAGATTGCTGGTGCCGACAAACATATTGGGTTGATAGGTTTGCCCCATAAGACCTAAGGCTGTTTGGACCATATAGGTATTTGATGAATACTCCAGAGCTTGGACCGCTGTGATAGGGAATGAACCGTAAGCCTGAGTATACCAAGAATTGATGGGAGCTGAACCTTGGAAGACAATGGACTGGTCTGTCAAGGTCTGGTTTCCTGACAAGACTCCATTTTCCCAACCTGAGCTGATGGTCGCCGCCTTGACAACCGAACCTGGAACAAAGACATTGGTTACCGTTCCCAAGGAATCAGGCGTCAACTCTCCCGTTTTCAAGTCATGTTTAATCCCTGACATAGACAAAACCGCACCTGTTTTTGGGTTAAGGGCGACTGCATAGACACCTTCAGAATACTTGGCTCCACCATTTTCTAGCTCGGAATTGAAATAACTTTTCAGTAAAGCATCCACGCTATCTTGGAAGGCCAAATCAATGGTCAGTTTGATATTGTTTCCCTTACTACCTTCCTCAATTGTATCCACGCTTTCCATATTGCCATATTTATCCAGATGGATTTCTTTTACCGAGCGTTTTCCTTGTAAGGTCTCTTCATATTGCTTTTCCAAATAGGAGGTTCCTACACGATCATTTAGAGAATAGCCTTTTTTAAGATAGGCTTCTGCTTCTTCCGCTGGGAGACCAGCTTTTTCACTGGATACACTCCCAACTATAGAAGAAAGGGAAGTTTCCAAAACCTTTCTATCCCAAGAAGTAGAAATACTAATGCCAGGCATCTCCTTTGAAATAGAGGCAATAACAGCCACCTGAGAATCATTTAGAGGATCTGTCGCAATGGTTCCTGTCGCAAAGTTTCCAACAGCATTTAACTGACTAAAAAGATAGATTTCTTTCTTTTCATCCTCTGTATAGTTTAGTTGACTCGTTTGTACACTATCGACCGCATTGTTATACAGTTCTGATTCGGATAGACGATTGCCATCTGAATCCAAGCGTTTCTCGCTTGGGAGAGCTTCCACTGTTTTTTTATAGATTTCAGGATCAGCCAAATAGTAATCCGCCAGCTGGCGTTCTGTCAAATTTGGAGAACTGATGCTCACATAAGTCAGTAACTTTTTAGCTGTTTCTTTTAAGTCTGTAGCCGTCATTTTATTGCTACGCGTAAAGGAAACAACCTGCTTTAACGTATTTTCTACCAAAGGTTTTCCACTAGCATCATAAATTTCCCCACGGGCTGAACTGCTTGTAATCTTGGTCTGACTAGCTGAGGCTAGCTTTTTTTCGTAAAAATCCTTGTTCAAAACCTGCATATACAACAAACGACCAATAATGGTCATAAAGAGTAAAATGACGATTGAAAACAATAAATTAAGCCGAATCGGAATCGAATGGCTGTTAAATTTTCTCATACAAATCAGTCTCATTTCTAACTTAAAATCTTACTCTTAATTGTACCACAATTTGAGTAGAAAATTATGGAAAAGAGAGAAGCTTTTTCGATTTTTTCGTTTTTAAAACAGAGATGCGTTTTTATTTATCTATCCTTATATTATGTGTTATAATGAAGTGTGACTATTCCCTGATCTAGTCTTCCAGTATGACCCATGTAAAGGAGCTTTCCCTATGGACAAACCAGATATCGCAACTATCATTGATTCACATTTTGAAGAAATGACAGACCTAGAGCAAGAAATCGCTCGCTATTTTTTGCAAGCTGAAACGATTACAGATGATTTATCTTCTCAACAAGTCACCCAAAAATTACATATTTCTCAAGCTGCTTTGACCCGCTTTGCTAAAAAGTGTGGCTTTACTGGCTACCGAGAATTTATTTTCCAATACCAACATCAGGCAGAAAATCAAGCCAACCAAGTCTCCAAGCATAGTATAGTCCACTGACCAAACGAGTCCTCAGAAGTTATAGCAATATGAGGGAACAAACACAAGACTTGATTGACGAAATCCAACTAGAGCGAATTGCCCAGCTAATCGAAGATGCTGAGCGTATCTACTTCTTTGGAACAGGGAGTTCTGGCCTCGTCGCCCGTGAAATGAAATTACGTTTTATGCGACTAGGTGTGGTCTGCGAAGCTTTGACAGACCAAGACGGCTTTGCCTGGACAACCAGCATCATGGATGAAAATTGTCTAGTACTGGGTTTCTCACTTTCAGGCTCAACTCCTTCTATTTTAGATAGTCTATTAGATGCCAAGGAGATGGGGGCAAAGACTGTACTCTTTACAAGTGTTCCCAATAAAGATAGCCAGACCTATACAGAGACTGTTCTTGTAGCCACCCACAGCCAACCCTCCTACATCCAACGAATATCCGCTCAACTTCCTATGCTCTTCTTTATCGATTTGATTTATGCCTACTTTTTGGAAATCAATCGCGAAAGCAAGGAAAAAATCTTTAATAGCTACTGGGAAAATAAAAAACTCAACGGCTATCGTAGACAAAAACGTGTAAGAAAATCCTAGTTTGGCTGAGCCAAACTAGGATTGTTTTGTCTTAAAATGATAATATGCACCCAACATCCCTGCTGTATTTTGGTGATGAGCAAATTCTAATCGTGTTTTTTCTGCTAAACTTGGTACCAAAGCCTCTTTCAAGGCTGTGCGGATCTTAGGTTTGAGGATAGCCTCTTGCCCCATGATACCACCACCAAGAATAACCACTTCTGGATTGGCAACGTAGCAAATATTTGCCAGACCTTTTCCTAGATAGTCAACCATACGGTCAATACCTTCCATGCAGATTTTGTTTCCTTCAGTGGCTTCTTTGAAAATTCTACGGCCATTCCACTGATCAACATCTTCTCCATGGGCTTCAGCTACATATTTCACTAAAGCTGTTGTAGAAGCCAAGTCTTGAAAAGCTCCATCCTGCATATGCATATACCCGACTTCACAGGCTGAATTGCTAAAACCATGGAAGACTTTCCTATCCATAATCAAGCAACCACCGATACCGGTTCCAATGGTCAAGCAAAGTGTCACACTTGCTCCCTTGCCTGAACCAGATACTGCCTCAGCAAGACCTGCACAGTTGACATCATTTTCAATCTCACAAGGAATAGTAAAGCTTTCTTCGATTTCCTTTTTGAACTGGGTGCCTGCGTAGTTAGGGATTTGCGGCCCAGCATAGAAAATCTCACCCTTATCCGGATCCACCATCCCAGCAGAAGATATGGCAACACCTGCTACTGGGCCTTTTTCTAAATAACTAGCTACGATATCTTTGGTCTTTTGTAAGATATGAGGTCCACCCTTATGCGCCTCAGTTGGCATTTCATGCGATTCAAGAAGTTGCCCCTCTTGATCAACCAAACCATACTTGATGTTGGTTCCACCGATATCAATTGCAACGTAATATGTCATAAATACCTCCTTTTAGATTAGAGGAAGCGCTCCTTGGTTTCACGAATCAAGGCAGCAGCCGCTTCTACAACTGGACGATCTTCTTCAGTCACTGGTGTCAATGGTGAACGAACAGATCCAATATTCAAGCCTTCATTGATTTTCAAGACTTCTTTGATGACACCGTACATATTCCCATGAGCAGAAGTGAGTTTACCAATGATTGCGTTGATAGCATACTGCAATTCACGCGCTGTTTCTAGGTCCTTATCCGCAATCAACTGATTGAGTTTCAAGAAGAGTTCTGGCATAGCACCATAAGTACCACCGATACCAGCCCTAGCCCCCATGAGGCGTCCTCCTAGGAACTGCTCATCAGGACCATTAAAGACGATATGGTCTTCTCCACCAAGGCTGACAAAGGTTTGGATATCTTGAACTGGCATAGAAGAGTTCTTCACACCGATAACACGAGGATTTTTCAACATTTCTGTGTAAAGGCTTGGAGTCAAAGCAACCCCTGCCAATTGAGGAATGTTGTAAATCACGTAGTCTGTGTTTGGAGCTGCAGAACTAATATCGTTCCAGTATTTGGCAACTGAGTATTCTGGCAAGCGGAAGTAAATTGGTGGAATCGTTGCAATAGCATCTACTCCCAAGCTTTCAGCATGGCGAGCAAGTTCCATACTATCTTTAGTATTATTGCAAGCAACATGGGCAATAATGGTCAATTTACCTTTGGCTACCGCCATGACTTCTTCCAAAATCAACTTGCGATCTTCAACGCTTTGGTAGATACATTCACCAGAAGAACCATTGACATAAAGACCTTGAACACCTTTATCAATGAAGTATTGAACCAAGGCACGCGTACGCTCTGGACTTACTTCTCCTTGCTCATCATAACATGCGTAGAAGGCTGGAATGACGCCTTCGTATTTTTTCAAATCTGACATAGATTTTCTCCTATTATTTTTATTTTCTGCTAAAGCAGATTTTTCTTTACTTCTTTAGTATACACTTTACCGAAAAGGCTTTCAATATCTTATAGACACTTAGATTTTAGTTTCTCGCTTATAGAATAGCGTTTGGAGCCTTTGAAAGTAGTTTCAGAAATAAGGCTCCTATTGGTATTTTGCGAAAATTTTCTCCATCAATCCAGTCTGGATAAAGACCAATAGTCCAAACCCAAAAAGCAGGAAGACTGAGCCACCTAAGAGTAGACTGAAGGCAGACAGATAAAGAACCATCACAATGAGGACAAGAATGGCTAACATGAGGAAGAACCAAGGAAAGTTAAAACTTGCCAAGATAAGCCCTTTTTGTAACACTTCTTTCCAAGTTAAATCATAACGTGCCGCGATTGGATAGCTAGCCAACATCACAATCGTAAGGAAAATCAGAATGCCTAGACAAATAGCTTTCAGCAATTGGAAGGGCAGAGCTGTTTGACCCCAGAAAAGATAGAGATCTGAAAGGGTAAGAAACACAATTCCTAACTCCATTAAACCCAGCTGAAGACCTAGTTTCAGATTTTGCTTGAAAGATCTTAGATAGATTTTAAAAACAGGCACCCGTCTGCTCTTCTTAACTTCGAACATGGTCTCGTAGAGGCTGATTTTAGCCACTCCAATCGTCACGATGGGCAAACAAGAGACGACAAAAAGAAGATTGGCTGTCACGATGTCCAAGACTTTCTCACTAAAACGCATGAGAAAGTTGTCTGTATCAAATGCTGCCTTGATAAGGCTTACTCCTTTTTGTGCCATGTTTGCTCCTCCATCATTTTTCTTTGTAAACTGTTTTCTTTTTTGTCAGTAAAGCTTTCATAAGTCCCTACCATGAACAAATCTATTTTTTCTTTTTTCTTTTGGACTTTTTTCTATTTTTATCTATGGGCTTATAATCATATACCCCGAACAGCGAAGCAATTAAAATAGTACTCCAAGTATGCCTATCAAATCCATCTAGCCCTCCACGGATTATCATTGCAAGCACTGTCCAAGCTAACATATTCAATAAAAAAATACAAAGTGCTTTCATTCTCGCATTTTAAAAGTTTATACGACCATTGTTAGGGATTTTATCATGTGCATCCCAAGCTACAGCAATATTGTTGGCAAAATTACCATATACATCAGCTGCGAGCACAGCTATTCGTAAAATCCATCCAAAAATCTTAGTCAATAATCCTACTCTTGCTGCCGCAGTTGCAGCTGCCCTATTTAAGATAGAACGCGCCATACTAATACCATACTTAGCCGCATAAGTACCTAATTTTATGTATCTACCAATCAATGCATTCACAATGCCCCTAATTATCCAAGCCATCTCATCAACTGTAATTCCCTGTCCATCCAAGAAACTAGCTCTTGTAGCATACACAGACTGACAAGAAGATACCAATTTTTAAATATTTTATTCTCATTTCCCTACCTCACAAAGATCAATTTCATGGTAGAGTATTGTCAAAGCTTTACAAAAAAACAATTCATCCTATTTTTAATCAATCAAGATTTTAAAGAGATATTTTCGAACCTTTTCTTCCATGCCTGCATAACCATTTGGCTGATGTGGCTCACCTGGGAAGAAAATCGCAAAATTGTGATAACCCAATAAGAGTGGGTAGTGTTCATAACAATGAACAAAGCCAATGTCACTCGCTTCGTCGAATGCTACTGCCTCGTCTTTGATACGTGAACCGTAGCTCGAATATTCATGCCCTTCTATCAGCAAATGCAAATCTGCATAGTTCTTATGGTGTTCAAATTGATTATTCTCAACTTGATTGAGGACATTTTCCTGAACAACTAGAAAGACTTTATCTCCATCAATCTCATACTTTCCTAATTCGAATGAATCTTTACGATGTTGGTAGAGGTAGTCGATAGCCTTGTCTAAATTGGGATGAATCCCTTTGTAAAAGGTGATGTTTTTCAAATCGTCAAAAATCATACTCTTTCCTTCGTTTCTGATAGTTAACTAAAACCATTCTTAAGTTGATAAGTGTCTGACAAAACTTCATAAAGTAACTGCATACCCTCCATTTTGTAGACACTTATAACTTCTATATTCTCTAAATCTATAAAATATACTTCTGTATCTTGATAGATTGATTTTCCTATACTCAATGAAAATTGAAGAACAAACTAGGAAGCTAACCACAGGCAATACTTAAGTATGGCAAGGTGAAGCTGACGTAGTTTGCATTCGATTTTCGCAGAGTATTATCCTTTGACCGCTCCCATAGTAATACCCTGTGTGAAGGATTTTTGGAAGACTAGGAAGACTGTGACGATTGGAACAGCAGCAAGGGCAGCTCCTGCCATAATCAAACCATAGTTGGTTGCCATTTCAGCCTGCATGGTCGCAACCCCAAGTGAGATGGTCAAATTGTTACGTGAAGTCAACATTACCAATTGCATGAAGTAGTCATTCCAAGTATTGATGAAGGTAAAGATTGCAAGGGCTGCAAACCCTGGTTTCACAATCGGGAAGGCTACACTCCAGAAGGTACGAATCTCACCACAACCGTCGATTTTAGCTGATTCAAGCAACTCTGTAGGGATATTTTCACTGAACTGTTTCATGAGGAAGACACCGAATGGCCATCCAATCAAAGGCAAGATAACTGCCCAGAGAGTATCGTGGATTCCCATGAAGTTGACGATACGTACCAATGGTACAAGGACAACTTGTTTTGGAAGTGCCATAGCAGCGATAAAGATAGCAAATAGAATGCGTTGACCATAGAAACGTTTTTTAGCCAATACATAACCTGCTAGAGATGAGGTTGCACAGACTAAGAACATGGTTACCAATGAGATAAATACTGAGTTCCACATCCATTGCAAGGCAGGGTTCTGCACCATGAGTTGTTGGAAGTTTTCCATGGTTGGCATTTTAGGGAACCACTGAGGAGGAATAACAATTGTATCAGGTTGTGATTTGAATGCCCCTGTCAAAATCCAGTAGAATGGAAAGATGAACAGCACAGTCAACAAGAGCAAAATGATTGTTGAAATAACAGTAAAGGCTGTTAATGGTTTTTTTTCTGTAGATTGCATAGCTGTCTCCTTTCTTTAGTATTCTACGTCGTTTCCAAGTACTTTAAATTGAACAAAGCTTACGATAGCAATCATGACTGCCAAGAAGACACCAATTGTGTTGGCATAGCCGTATTCTGTCAATTGGAAGGCTTTTTCGTAAAGGTAGTACATCAAGGTACTTGTTGAGTAGTTTGGACCACCAGATGTCAAAAGCTGAATCAAGGCGAAACACTGGAATGAGTTAATTGTTGTGATGATTGCAATATAAAGAGTTGTTGGAAGAAGGCTTGGCCATTTAATCTTCCAGAAAACTTGAAACTCAGTTGCACCATCAACACGCGCCGCTTCAACCAGTGAATTGTCAATATTCCCCATGGCAGCGATATAAAGGATGATGGGCTGACCAACTGAAGTGGTCAAGAGAATAATCATAATCGCCATCAATGCCCAGTTTTTATCTCCCAACCAAGAAATGTTTTGGCTGATGATGTGGCTTGACTTAAGGACAAAGTTTAGAATCCCTGATAGTGGGTCATAAATCCATTTCCAAACAACTGTCACGGCAACACTACCCGTTACAACAGGAAGGAAGAAGACGAAACGGTAGAAAGATCTGGCAATGACATTTTGATGATAGGTCTGAGATGCTACAAAGAGTGAGAATAGAACAACAACTGGTACAGATCCAATAACCAAAATAACTGTGTTAATCAGAGATTTTGTAAAGACAGGATCTTTAAACATACGGATATAGTTATCCAAGCCTACAAACTCAAATTTAGTCATTGAGTAGTTAAAGAAACTTGTAATGAAGCCCATCACCATCGGAGCCAACACAAAGATGACAAAGAAGAATAATACTGGTGCTAGGAAAGCGTAGGAAATCACTGTTTCCCGCATACGGATTTTATTGACTTTCACAGTCGGCACCTCTCTTTCAAATAGAATAATTTTTTGACTTTCTTGAACTGTTTTAAAATCAAAATGAAATTTTTTATGATTCGCTTATGTAAGAACTTCATTTTAATTTCGTGACAGTTTCTTACATTTTAAACAAAAGCCCCCTTTTCTTACACTATCTGTGTAGAGGGAAAAGGGGGTATACACTCTTAGGTTCTTTAAAAAACTACTTTTTATAGAATAACTAAGGACTATTGTTTCATAGCTTTTTTGATTGTTTCGTTTGCTTTTTCAGTGAAGGCTTTCAAAGCATCCGCTGGTTTTTCGTCACCATTTGATACAGATTGCAACATTGGGAACCAAAGTGTTCTCATTTCAGCAAATCCATCAATAGTGTTGTAGTATGGTGAGTAGTATTGAGTCCAGCCGCTGATTGTTTCCATGCGTTTGTCTTCATAAAGTTTTCCAAATGAAGTACGGACTGGGAAAGCACCTGTACGAACTACGTCTTTAGGTCCCCACTCTTTGTCATCTGCGATAAACTGGATGAATTTCTTAGATGCAGCGACTTTCTTGTCGTCTTTATTGTTGAATACTGCAAATCCGTTTACAAGGTATTCAAGAGCTGGCTTACCTTCGTCTGATGGGAATGGTACTTCTACCACTTCTACCTTACTTGCTTCTAAAAGTTTAGCTTGGATACCATTTTGAGCTGGTGCCCAAAGGATTGTGTAAGATGTTTGACCGTTGGCAAAGTTTTGGATATCTGCCCCACCGTCAAATTGTGAACCATTATTGATCAAATTGTCTTTAATCCAGCTAGTTGCTTTTTCAAGACCTTTGACGAATTTAGGATCATCAGTTGTATATTTGCTAACTTTTTCATCTGTTACAGAACCGCTATAAAGGTTAGAGATAAAGGCACGTGTTCCTTGGTCTCCCCCTTGACCAGAACTGAACAATGAACCTGGTGTGTAACCCTTGTCTTTAAGTGCTTTCAATACTTTTTCAAAATCATCAGTTGTCCAACCTTCTTTTACAAGGTTTGCTACTCCAGCATCTTCTAACATTTTCTTGTTCATTGCCATGTAGAATGGGGCAGAACTAATCGGATACATATAAGCCTTGTCTCCAGCTTTACTTGCTTGTACGATGTTTTCATTGTTGACATCTTTAACAAATTCATCTGTGAAGAGGTCATTCAACTCAGCCAATTTACCGTTTTTACCGTATTGGATGATACGTCCTGGTGCATCAAAGAGTACGTCTGGAGCTGTTCCTGCTTCGATGGCTGTTGTGATTTTTTCAGGACCTGACTTGAAGTCGATGGTTTCCAATTTCACTTTTATATCTGGGTTTGCTTTTTCAAACGCTTCGATGATTGATTTTTCATAAGTTCCAACACCGTCACCAGTTTTTTCTTGGGTAAATACTGGGAATGCCCACCAAGTGATTTCTGTTTTGGCACCGTCACCACCTGATTTGGCAGCATCTTTACTTCCGCCAGAATTGCCACAAGCAGCAAGACCAAGAACCGCAGCACCCGCAAGTACTGTACAAGCTAATTTTCTAAATTTCATTTGTATTCTCCTATGTAATAAGCGTATCCAACTTGGATAATGAGTTCTTTATTTCTTGTATGCGATTTCATTTCATCCTACTCATCCATCACTCTCCTCTGTTTTTTATTAAGTCAGTAAGTACTTAATCATCTACACCTAAAATTTCATTAATACTATTTTTATATAAGATTGCTTTTGCTCCATAGATTGCTTGAATGCCACCCTTCACTTCTAAGACATCAACTGCACCAATTTGTTTTAAAAGTGCTTTATCAACTTGATTAACTTCTTTTACAGCTACACGTAAACGTGTCACACAAGCATCTACATCTTCTATATTATTTGATCCACCCAAGGCTCTGATAATTTGTAGGCTATCCTGTTTTAAATAATCTGCAGTATTTGAAGTTGAATCTGCGGATTCAGAAATTTCTTTAGAATCTACTTCTTCTCCTCGTCCTGGCGTTAGAACGTTGAATTGAGTAATGAACCATCTAAAAATAATATAATACAAAACACTCCAAATAAGTCCAATTGGAATCTGAAGAACCCAATTCGTCTTAGCGTTCCCCTGCAAAATTCCAAATAAAGTGAAATCGATTACACCTCCTGAAAATGTGTTTCCTATTGAAATATTTAAGACGTCTGCAATAAAGAAGCTAACACCATCAAGGAATGCGTGAACAACATATAGAACCGGACTGACGAATAGAAACATAAATTCAATTGGTTCTGTAATACCGGTAATAAAAGATGTTAAAGCAACTCCAAAAAACAAACCCGCGTATTTTTTACGACGATTTTTAGGAACACTATGGTACATCGCTAAACAGGCAGCCGGTAAACCGAACATCATTGTTGAGAAACGACCTGCAAAAAACCTTGTTCCTTCTGTAAATAATCCAGAATGGGCCGGATCGGCTAATTGAGCAAAAAATATTTTTTGAGCTCCAACCACTGTTTGTCCTGCAACAGTTTCAACACCACCAAGTTCAGTATACCAAAACATAGGGTAAATTATATGATGTAAGCCTACTGCTCCAGAAAGTCTCATTAAAAATCCATATAGAAAAGTTCCAATTGGACCCGCCTGAGAAATATATCCACCTGTAGAAACAAGAAGTTGTTGGAAAGGTGGCCAAATAACAAAGAAGACAAAGCCAATCAAGATAGAAGAGAACGATGTAACAATAGGAACGAAGCGTGAACCTCCAAAGAATCCTAAAGCGGAAGGTAATTGAATATTGTTATATCGGTTGTGCAAATATACGGCAACTATTCCGACAACTAATGCTCCAATAACTCCAGTATCAATTGCAGATCCTTCTGCCATAAAAAGTTTTACCAAAGCTTTGATCGTTGCAGTCATAACTAAGTAACCAGTTACTCCTGCTAACGCAGCGGTTCCTTTATCTCGTTTCGCTAAGCCAATACATAATCCCACACAGAGAAGTAGTGACAAATTACTGAATACAACCTCTCCTGCAGAGCTCATTACTTGGAATATCGATTGAAAAATACTATTGTCTAGTATTGGATAAGTTGCTATCGTGGTTGGGTTTGAAAGTGCACCACCAATCCCCAAAAGTAGACCTGCTGCAGGAAGTATAGCTATAGGTAACATAAAAGCTTTTCCAACTTTTTGTAAAACTTTAAACATAAAACTCCCTCTCACATCTTATTTAAGACTAGCAACGAAGCGTTCTGTAATCTCTTTTGGTCTAGTAATGGCGCCACCAACAACGATGCCTCGCACTCCATATTCAAGGATTTGTTTGGCTTGTTCTGGTGTATGAATTTTTCCTTCTGCAATGACATCTACACCGGCATCACAGAGTTTCTTAATCAATTCAAAATCTGGACCGTCTACTTTTGGACTGTAGGATGTGTAGCCTGATAAGGTTGTTCCGACAAAGTCAATTCCTGCTTCTACAGCTGCTAGCCCTTCTTCGAAGATACTAGTATCAGCCATCAAAAGCTGATTAGGATATTTCTCCTTAACCTGACGAATGAACTCTTGAATTTCCAAACCATCGTAGCGTTCACGCTTGGTACAATCCAGAGCAATCACCTCGATGTCCAGTTCTGCCAATTCATCAACTTCTTTCATAGTAGCCGTGATGAAGGGTTCCTGAGGTGGATAATCACGTTTGATAATCCCAATGATTGGAAGTTTAGTGACTTCCTTAATTTCCTTGATATCGCGAACACTGTTTGCTCGGATACCGACTGCTCCACCTTGCTCAGCCGCTTTGACCAGCAAGGGAATCACCCCTCCCGCTTCTGTATAAAGCGGTTCATGAGGAAGAGCCTGACAAGAAACGATGATTCCATCTTTGATTTGCTCAATCAAGGCTTCTTTGCTAATCTGTGGCATCCTCTTTCCTCCTTTTCTTTATTTCTATGAGATTATTATACCTTAAAATTAAAACGCTTTCAATAGTTTGTAGTATAATAGATTTCAGTTTCAAAAACTAGCAAAGTCAAACAGCTCCTCTAAAAGTACTTTCAGAGGAGCAAGTCGACCTATAATAGGAGAATACCAAAATTTATTTTACAATTTCTGACAATTTTACTTTGCGATCTTCAAACATAGACTGGGTACAAGCATCTGCAGTAGCAATTGCTTCTAGGGCAGCTTCACCTGTCAAAAGTTTTGCAAATTCTTCTGATACTGGAGCTCCTTCCATAATCTCATGCAGATAGCGCATTTCTTTATCAATGACAGATGATAGCCATAATGGAGTACGTTTACCTGGTTTACCATAAGCAATTGCTCCATCCATCTCTGTACTATGATAGATACGAGTCCGATCATCATCTTCTTCTTGCGATTCGTGAATCAAGAAATAGCTTTCTTGCCCATCTAGCTTAAGAGTTCCTTTACAGTTGAATAAGTCTAAGCGGATGGCACCTTTGCTTCCTTGGATTAAGACATAATGTTCACCCCAACGATAAGCTGAACCCCATTCTAACAAGGCAAAACGCTTATTAGAAAATTCCATATTGACAAAAATCATATCATCTTCATCACCGAAATGTTCACCTTCATGGGCCACATTTCCACCTGTCATGGTTACAGTTTCAGGCATGCCCCCCATAAGGAATTGAACGCAATCCAATTCATGGATGTGGTGATACAAGTGACCACCTGATTTTTCACGAATTTTTTTCCATGATACTGACGGTTGTTGTTCTTCCCAACCATTACGAGCTGTATGACAATATAGAACGTCTCCGATAACTCCTTGATTAATGAGTTCTTTTGCATGATGAACACCATTAAAGAAATTCATAATATGTCCTGCCATAAAGGTTACATTGTTTTCTTTACACGCATCTACCATCTCGCGACAATCTTGATAAGAAAGCGCAATTGGTTTTTCACAGAAAACATTTTTACCATGCTGTGCAGCCTTAATAACCGGTTCCTTATGAAGATTATTTGGAGTTGCGACGATAACACAGTCTACTTCATCGCTAGAAACCAACTCATCTAAGGAACTTGCTACTTTTGCTCCCAATTCTTCTGCAATCGCCTCTGCATTATTTGGATCATAGAGAAGAGTAATCTCTGCTCCATCATTTTTTTGCATGTAGCGAGCCAATTCAGCTCCAAAATACCCTGCTCCAACAACACCGTATTTAACCATGTTTTTCTCCTTTATTTTGTTAAATCATTAATTTCCAAATCTATATACTGAACTACATTGCTTAAATGCAATTCATTTCTCGACCACGAATCATATTTTTCAAACAGTACACCTATGTGATGATTTGGCAATTCTGTAATCGCAGAATAGGCATAACCATACGAAGGCAAATCAATATCATAGTGGTATTTCCAATCAATACTATCATCTTCTTTATTAACTAAACCGACAACTAATTGACCTCCCTTACGGCCACTTCTAGAATTTGGTGTACTCAAAATGACTGCTTCTTTTCCATCAATTAATTGAGAGTATTTAATTGCAGATACTTGTGTGCCATATGAAGTTTGTTGGATTCCATCAATATACGAAACTTTCGACCATGTTTCTCCAGAATCTCTACTAGTCATATAAGCTATCTTACCTGTAGTGGTTCTAAAGAATGTTCTAATCACACCATCTCTCAGTTCAACCATTTGTGCTTCTGCTGTTGCATTTTTAAACGGAATTGAAGCTGAGGATTTCTTCCATGTTTGACCACTATCATCAGAAATGAGATAGGTTAGTTCTCCACTAGTATATGTTGCAAAAATCAATCTGTTACTTGATTTTAATGCTAAACCTTGTCCGGGACATAAGTAAGTTCCATTATGTTTTTCTCCTAAGAACGGAGGCAACAACTTAAATTGTTCCCAACTCTCTCCTCTATTCTGACTAGTTGTCATTGCTATATAATTAGTAGGAGTCACTTTAAATAACGAATCTTTGTAGAAAACATTCATAGGGACCTGTTTTCCATTATGTTTTTCTCTTAAAGAGCCACTATCAAAATCAACCGAATATTGTTCGACTGTTAAAGACTTTCCTCCCTCCAAAACTTCATACTTATCATTTATAGTATAATTTGTAGGTTTATTAGTTGTTTCATCATAAACGACACCATTTTCTCTAACTGTATAACGGAAATCGTTATCTCCATTCTTCTTTAGTTTTAAATAATAATGACCATTTATTTCTTTAAAACCTGAGTCGGCTTTATTTGCATTATTATTTCCAATACCCGCAGGCATAACATCAGCTAGTAATATCGTTTTCCCAGATTTTTTATCTTCAACAATGGATGAATCTATGAATGAAGCACTTCCACTAATTTGACTATTCTTTAATTTATTATCTCGTGGCCAGTAAACTAACTGCTCCTCATAGTCATTAAACTTCATAGCAAAAATTGGCTCACTCCACGTTTTCCCATTATCATCACTATAAGAAGTGGCAATATTAATCTTACTTTTAGAATCATGAGTCCCACCATAACGTGCATCAATACTTGATAGAACTCTTCCACTACTTAATGTATATAGTGTCGGTATTCTAAAATAGTTAGCTTGAGTAGAATCTCCTGATTGGAAAATTAACTGAAATGGATTTGACAAGGGAATATTTGAAACTTCCTGATCACTAATTGCTTTGTTAAATAGACTGATTTCATCAATACTTCCTTTTGCGAGGTAATGTTCCTTACCTTCACGATTAACAGCTCCTAGTGTTGCCTTATCTATACCATTTATATTTGAAATTGGCAAAAATGTATCAACTGTTTCAGAGAACACTTCTATTCCATTAACATACATTGTGTATGTTTTATCTTTAGAATCAGATACAAATACTAGTGTATTTTCAACTGCCTGTCCTTTATGTTTTCCCCATAATGAAGCTGGTCTGGAAAATAAATAATTTATTCCCTTTTGGGCGTCTCTTATTTCTACACCTATCTCACCAGAATCTCTCATGAAAATTGAAAAGTAATTATTTTTAAAGCCTGCTTTACTATTAGATAGGCCAAACAAAGCTTGAAGAGAGTTTGGTTCATCTGCTTTAAATTTCATTACTACTGTCTGACTCTCTCCAGACAATTTATCTAATAACAAAGAGCTGATATCTATACTCTTATTGTTCAGTTGATATGAACCTCCTTGAAAAATAGGAGATATGGACAGTTGACCATAGTTTAATTCATTCGCATGAATCAAAGTGGGAACTCCCATTAAAAGACTAATGCCTACAACAGAAATTCCTAGTTTTGAATAAAGACCTCTTTTATTCATTTTTTTCCTTCTTTCGTCTACTTCACAGATCCTTCTGATAATCCACTTGCAATCTTATTTTGGATGATAGAGAAGAAAATAATTGATGGAAGAACTACAATAACAGACGCTGCCATCATATCTCCCCAGTCTAGTATTTCTGAACCATTAAGTGAACGAAGGGCTACTGCTACTGTCATCTTTCCTGTATTGTTAATCAAAATCAAGGCATACAGGAATTCATTCCAAGCATTGATAAATGTATAAATAGCTGTTGCTACAATACCTGGTGCTACAATCGGTAGCACAACTTTATAAAACGTAACAAATTTATTTGCACCATCAATTCTAGCCGCTTCTTCAATTCCAATTGGAACTGTTTGGAAAAATCCAACTAAGAGCCAAACTGCATATGGAACACTAAAAGATAGATAAACCATCATCAAGCCAAATAAACTATTTGTTAACCCAACTTTAGCAATGGCAATTGAATAGGGAATTGCTAACAAAATTGGTGGGAAAATATAGGTAATGACGAGTAGTCTCGACATGATTGCTCCCAATTTAGGAAAGAATCGAACAATACCATAGGCTGCCATAGCAGAAATAATAATCGCAATAAGGGTTGTAGCCAAGGCAATGATTAAACTGTTTCGAATGTTATCAATGAAGTGCAAATCGTTGATAACATGAGTGAAATAATCTAATGTAAACTGTTCAGGCCAAAATCGTGTTGGATACTGAGTTAATTCCCCTTTCCCTTTGACAGAAGATATGATAATCCATACCAATGGGAAAACTGCAACGATGGTCGCACCAACTAAAAGTACATGTGAGAGAATATCTAAATAAATACCGGATTTCTTCTTCATTATTTTCTACCCTCCTTTTCCCACTTACTGATGATAGCAAAGTAGATAAAGCAAATCGCCACCAAGAAGATAAAGAGCAATACTGTAACTGCTGAAGCACGACCCAACAATTTAGTTCCCCAGCCCAGGTTGTAAGCAAAAATTGGAAGCGTCGTTGTAGCATTGGCTGGTCCACCACCAGTAATGAGGTAGATAATGTCAAAGTTATTAAAGATCCATACAGTTCTCAAAACAACTAGAAGTCCTACAACCACTTTAATATGTGGAAAGACGATAAACTTGAACACCTGCCAACTTGAAGCACCATCTATCTTAGCAGCCTCAAATTGTTCTTCTGGTACTGTTTGCAAAGCTGAAAGCACATTAACCATAATCATTGGTGCTCCAAACCAAATGTTGATAAACACCAAACATAGGAATGCCCATGTACTATCTGTCAAAAATGCAGGTGTATGTTCCATTAAACCTAATTTTACGATTAGATTAGGTAAGTAGCCATAAACCCCGTTTAGAATCCACTGCCAAGAGAAGGCAATAACGATGGTAGGAAATGCCCAAGGAACAATCAATAAGGTCCTATATAATTTCTTGAAGTGGCGTACTCTGTGAAGAGCTAAAGCCAATACAAACCCTACTAAAACTTGACCAACTAATGAGAAAATGGTCCACTTAATTGAATTAAAGAACGCATTAAAGAAGTTGGGATCTGATAGCACAGCTTTATAGTTAGCCAAACCAACAAATTTATAATTAGGCATAATCAAATGCTTATTGGTAAAGCTATAAAAAATACTCGAGAAAAACGGATAAACAAAGAGTAATCCTACGATAATCATAGCTGGCAAAACAAATATCCAGCGAGTTAAATTACGTTCTTTAACCATTCTCCTTCTCCCTTCTTTTACAAGATTGGGCTAGAGCTTTTCAGCTCACTAGCCCACCTATTTTCTAGTCTTTTACATCTACTGAACAGCCTCAAATAAATCATTTAATTGTTTTTCTGCTTCTTTTGCTGCTTTCATAGGATCTGTTCCATTTGTAATGATATCTTGGAACATTTGTTCAATAATGTGTTGGTTAGTCAACATACCAGCTTGTACACTTGGCCCATTTTCATAACCAATAGCAGTACCTTTTTTAACAGCTTCAGTAATTACTTCTTCAGCATGTTTAAATTTCTTACGAGTTTCATTTTCTTTATAGGCTGCAGAATCGCTAATCCCCTTAATAGTTGGCAACATACCTACTGGAGTTGAATCAAGGAATTTAACGTAGTCTTCTTCATTATAAAGTGCTTCTAAGAATGCTTTAGCAACTTCTGGATGTTTTGAATTTTTCCAAACAACCATTGGAATGTTTGAGGTTTCAATTCCTTGGTCTTTATCAGACTCTTTGATTTTTGGAATAGGATAAGCATCAATCGAATCAATCAATTGAGGACTGTTGGCATTAATTCCTCCGATATGGAAGCCAGAGTTAAAGTCAAATGCTGTTTTTCCTTGATAGAACAAGGTAGCTTGTTGAAGGACATTAAAGTTCAAAGAATCTTGAGGTGAGATTTCTTTATACAATTTAACCCAGTATTTAATACCATCTTGAGCAAGTTGGCTTGTCAAGTCTGCTTTAAGATCTTTTGTTAAGAGGCTTCCTCCGCCACTACGTACGTAGAAGTTCAAGAAACGTGTTGCCATTAAGTCATTTGTTCCAAACGGAACAGACAAGCCATAAACTCCAGCTTCTTTCAATTTTTTAGAAGCTTCATAGAGTTGATCCCAAGTTTTAGGAACCTCAATATTATGTTCTTTTAACAAATCTGTTCTAACCCACATGACTTGTGCATGTGAATAAAGAGGAACAGAGTAGTAATCATCTCCGATTTTTGCTTCATTTAAGGCAGTTTCGTTAAATTTATCTTGTCCAATACGCTTGATAGAATCATTTAGCGGAACCAAAGCATCTGAGTTGACCATTTCCATTACTTGGTTAGGAAGAGCTGTACTGATATCTGGCACATTTCCATTTGCTAAACCTGTAGTCCATTTAGTATAGAAGTCATTCCAAGAAAATGTTTCAATCTTGATTTTCGTTTTTGGATGCTTTTGCATGAAAGCATCTGCTGATTTTTGAATACTTTCTAAACGGGGTCCTTGAGTAAAGGAGTGCCACATTGTAATCTCACCAGATAATTCTGTTGGTGGTTCAGTACTAGTTGTAGCTTCTTTTTTTCCTGAACAAGCTACCAAGGCAACAGCCGCTAGCGCAATTCCAGCTAGACATAAAAACTTTCTCATTTTTTTCATCGTTCTTCTCTTTCTACATTAAGAAATCGCAACTTTAAAGACAACTTTTTTCACAGGTTCATCATTTATACGAACCTTGGGTTGATGTAAATCTTCTGGAAAAGTGATGAGGCATTCGCCAGCTCTCAAATGAACCAACTGTTCCACTTTCCCTGTGTATAATTCAATATCTTTCTCTTCATCATATTCTTGGGTAACGCTTACATTTTCCGGTGATGTAACAGCCATGGCTTCTTCGTTTTCCAAAACTAAATGAATATCCAAATATTTTTGGTGTGTTTCAAAGAAATCCCCTGCTTGACCATCTGCTAGATAAGTAAAGCAATTCCCAAACAATCGATTACCATCGATAGCAATCGAACCTTCTGTTAAATTTTCTAGTCCTGTTTTTTCTAGAAAATCTATTAATGTTGCAAAATGTGGATTTACTCCCACATAAGTTCCTAAACGGCTAATTTTTGTAATAATCATCTCTTCTAACCTCCTTTCTCAATCTATTTTTCCTATCCAAGTTCCCCATTCTTCTGTCTAGCATTTTCTACTAGAAGGACATAAAAACACTACTCTCTAGCCTATACTCTTTGAAAATCTCTTCAAACCACAGTCGCTTCACCTTGGATTATATAGGTCAGTCTTATCTACAACCTCAAAGCGGTGTTTTGGGCAATCTGCTACTAGCTTGCTAGTTTCTTCTTTGATTTTCATTAAGTATCTCCTCAATCTTCACAAGGAGGTCTGATTTTTCTAGCGACAAACAGAATAAATAAGTTAGTTCAATTAGCTACCTTCCTTATAGATGAAATTGATATTCATGAAGGAAGTCGCCCTTTATTTTTTGCAAAAGATACTAGTATGAATCTATTTGGGGACTTGAATTTATAAGCTGCTCACTTCGTTTTTCTAAAATAATTCTAATCTATTATTCTAGCACTAATAGACTCTTTGGCTAAATCTCCTTTCTACATCTCGTTTCACCAAAAACTTTTAAGAGAGAAATACTCTATATTTCATTCTCTAAATTAGTTTTGTTACCGTTTTCAATTAAAGTATACTTTTTTTTTTAGTATTTCAAGTCTTTTTCTAATTTGGAATTTAGTTTCAAATCTTTTTTAACTATATCAAGTATATTAAAAGTACTTTCAAAAATAATCAAATTCTTACAATACTTGTTTCGAGTGGACAAGATAAGAAAACAAGAAAGTCAATTTTAGGAGAAGACAAGGTTAATAGTCGCATAATATATTGAATCTATAACAGTACACCTTGACTGCTAAAATTTTTCTATAAATTAATTTGACTTTCCTGATAGAGTTGTTCACATCTTATTTCAATCTACTATATTTTATAGAACAGACTACTCTGAAAGTAGTTTCAGACCTCTTATGATTTCGTATCAGCTTGAATGTTATCAAAAAAAGATAGCAGGCTTGAAAACCTGCTATCTCCTTCTATTTTTACAAAATCAAATGTTTAGAATTCTTCTCTTATTGTTCTCTCTTTTTCCCTAGCGTAAACAGACCAAGGAAGAAAGCTGTTAGTCCTAGTGAAGCTAGGAGGTCACTCTCCTTGTTTCCTGTTTCAGGAAGTGCCTGCTGAGCAAGAGGAGCTTTGTAAGTATAATCTTCTTTTGTAGTAAGAGTTACAAGCGAATCAGATCCCTTATACTCTGCGATTTCATGAACAGCTGGCTCTGTACCATTAACTCCCCCTGTAAATTCTGGAACTTCATGCACCGCTGCTTTGCTACCATTTACTCCGCCAGGAACTCTGGCACCTGCTAGATTTACAGGAAGATTATGCATACTTTCGATGCTTCCTTTAGCTATACCAATAATTTCCTGTCCGATATCTTCCTTATCTACTGCAAATAACAAGGTCTTGCTATCATACTGGGTTAGGAAAGTCGCTGTTTTACCATTTGCCAATTGAAGGGTTGGAGCCTTGTTGACCAATACTTCTGAGTCGAACTCCAAGCCAATAACTCCTTTGCCCATCTCTCCTTTGCCCATCTCTCTAGTTCGCTTCACTTTCGCTTCGGTAGGAGAAATCAGATCTTTGCTCAAAAAGTCCCAATTAAATTTTCTAAATGATAGGGTATAGGCATTTTGTCCTTTTTCAGTATGTTCATACAAGATGCCATACTCCCCATTTCCTAATTCTTGGAGCGAATTATAGGCAAACTCTCCTTTTTGAATTGGATTGTGTTTGAGCCAAGTCAACTCACCATTTTCTTCGACACGTGCCAAGTGGACCATCCCATTTTCACGTTTCGGTCCACCTGCATTACTGAGGATGATGTATTCTTTTCCTTCGTGCATCGTATGGATAGCAGACATTTGAACATAGACATCTTTAACCTGTGGATAACGTTTGATATCCTTCTCCCAAGTCACTCCTCCGTCTTTACTTGTAGCAACCTGAAGATCTCCAGTCAAACCACGCATAAAGAGTTTAACATCTCCATTGTTTAGTTGTACCACCGTTGATTCTGTATTTTGCGCACGTTTATTGTTCATCGTAGAAGAGTGGATCTTTTGACCGTCTACCTGACGGTTATCGTTGACCGCTTCTCCAGCATGCCAAGTTTTTCCATGATCATCTGAATAGATGACACGAGAAGATTGCGAGCCATTTAAGTGAGATACATTATTAGTCGTATAAACCGGTATCAAAATCCGTCCCTTGTGAGGCCCATTCCGAAGTACAATTCCTGTTCCAGGACCTACACCCAAGAATTTCATCCAATCGGCTTTGACCATCGGAGTAATATCTTGAGGAGCTGACCATGTCTTCCCGTCGTCATCACTGTAGGACATCCATAGGTAGCTATCCTTGGCAATTCTAAATGGAGAAGTTTTGTTTGTTGTGAAGTAGATATTGCCTAGTAATTGGTCACCCTTGTATAGATCACCCTTGTCGCTATAGGCTGGTTTAACAGGATCTACAACAACGCGATAGTCTGTCGCCTTACCATCTGGTGTATAGACAGTACCATTTTCTCGAATGGTATAAGCTCCCTTTTCTCCTTCACGATAGAGGATTTGATAGGTTTTTCCATCGATTTCTTTGTAGGCTTCTTCTTTTTGTGAAGACATTCCAAAGATTCCCTTCCCTTCTGGGAACATGTCATAGATAGAAAAGATTCGTTTGGTTTCAGGATCTTGAACCAACACCATATCGATATTCACTGGTGAACCGATCGATGGGTCAGAAGCTTTTGGATTGTCACGTAAGTTGGTAATGGTTACTCGGTCACCCCATGTCTTTCCATTATCTTCACTACGTCTGATGACCATACCGATATCACCCCAGTCACTCGAATGGAGACGGCGTTCATCTGCACCTGCGATCAAAGTTCCTTTATCTGTCTTGAGAAGTGCTGGAATACGATAACTCTTTATTCCATCTTTATTTGGGTTACCGTTACGCCCGCTTTCGAATATGTCCGTTTTCTCTGTTAAAGCCGCTCCTTCAGGTAGTTTTTTTTCTAAATCTGAGCGTTTAAAAAGTTGACTACGTTTTTGTACTTCTTCTGGTGTTAAAGCACGATTATACACAGTGAGATTCCGAATCTGTAGATTTGACCCCCAAACCGTATTGTTGGCACGCTTGGTTGCTCCGATTTGCACATGCGTTACATCTGGCATATCTTTAATGAAATTGCCAGATCTCAGACTTGTTCGAGATAATACCCCGTTTACGTAGAGGCGCACTCGGCCTTTAGGTAGTTCTGCTGTCGGTTTTTCAACTGTGAAAGTCACAGAATTCCACTGACCTGGTTTAACTTTTAAGGGTGCATCGTTGTAATTATTGTAAAACTGTTTCCCATCCGAACCACGCCCCTCTAGAGTAGCAGTATTATTGTAAACTGCCATAGTGAAGTACTCATCTTTTTTAGTAGCACTTGACACAGAAAAGAGATTATAGAATGCTGGGGCCTTGGCATCTGGCTTAAACTCCATGTGAACTGTTGCGTTTTCAAGTTTCTTTAGTTTATCTAGTTCACTTGATAAATCAACTCTCTGACCATTTGAAGCATTGGTTTCAACATCTTCTTTTTCTATCACTGTTTCGACATTTTCCAAATCTCGTGCATAGTAATCTCTTGGAATTTTTTCTTCTTGCTTATCTTTCCTTTCTTGTTCTTGCTTATTGCCAGAAAGTTCAGTCTCTGAAGAAGGCTGGCTCTTTTCTGTATCAGTTAGGGTTGAGCTCTCCCCCGAAAGTTGAGTTTCATTTGCCAGAGGTTGCTCACTTGCCCCTTCTTGAGCTAAAACAGGAGACGTTCCAAATACCACTGCTCCTACAATCATAGAAACCGCTCCTACCGATAGTTTCCTAATGCTATAACGACACTTACGTTCTTGAACACTCCGATTCATACTGATCCTCTCTATATCTATATCCCGATTTCTGAAATAAGACATTTATTCCAGAAAATGCACTTAGTTTGTCTTTTATTAATTTTCTTTTACTACAGTTCATTTAAATGACAAAAATGAACTAAACAAACTATCTCAAATTGGTGCCAAATTTCCCCTCTCCTTTCTCCAATCAGACTCCTGCCAATCTAGTTTATCTACCAGGACACCGCTGCAATTAAACTAAACTATCTCTTTATAAGCAAATGATGGACATCAGCTTATGCTATTTACACCATACTTCCTGCTCAATCCTTATCGAACACTTTTTCAAATAGCTTTTCATAAGCATAAATACTTGTAGAAATAATGGGAAATATAATCAAGCTCACAATCAGAATCTTATCCAGCTTAAAGGGGACAATCCCAAATAAGTGAAGAAATAAATCAATCAGAAAACTGTCGAAAAAAACTGTCAAAAGTAGTTCAACTTGTCTTTTTCTCTGCTTTTTTGTCTTGAATGCCTTAAATATCATATTATTCCCCTTTTCTAAGCTTCAATCCCTTCTCTCTATCTGTTATTTCGCATAGCTACTACTATTTTTACAGCAATCTATCTTTAAATATACATAAAGATAGATTCTATCACTTTTTATAAGTGTTAATAAATTTATTATACCTTATTTTTAAAACGCTTTCAATATAGTGTAATATAGTAGATTTTAGTTTCAAAAAATTCTTTTATATAATAATGTCCTTGAAAGTAGTTTCAGCTGAACATTTATAGTCCATAAAAAGAAAACAGAAACTCATCTGTTTTTATACTCAATGAAAATCAAAGAGCAAACTAAGAAGCTAGCCGCATGATGCTCAAAACACTGTTTTGAGGTTGTGGATAGAACTGACGAAGTCAGCTCAAAACACCGTTTTGAGGTGGCAGATAGAACTGACGAAGTCAGTAACATATATACGGCAAGGCGAAGCTGACGTGGTTTGAAGAGATTTTTGAAAAGTATTAACACCTACAGACAAGCCTGACGATAGCAAGAACTACCCTACTCGATAGGTATCGGCTTTTGCTTTCTGAAAAAAATTATTTTAAGCAATTTGACAAATCTAGCAACAAAAAATTCTATAAATATAATAGATTGAAATTAGAATAGTACACATTTGTTTCTAAAACATTGTTAGAAATCGATTTGACTGTCCTGATCGATTTGTCCTGTTCTTGTTTCATTTCACTATATTTCCATGATAAAACGCATAGTATCAAGTTTTCTTAATCCCCTGATACTATGCGTGTTTGTAAGTTTTAAGATTTTGTGCTTAGAGTCGACTCCTTATTTTAGATATTTAAAAGGAATCTCACTTCCACAGAGCCAGTTGTAGACTTGGTCATTGACAAATACATTCATGGCTTCGTGAGCATACTCAGGCATGATGCGATAGGTTTTATCGCAGGTCAGACGATTATAAATCGCAAACTGGGTAATGGGATAGCAAACATTGTCGTCCAAGCCCGTAATCATCTTAACCTCACCTTGGATACGATGGGCAAGATTTTTGACATCGATATAGGCAAGGGTCGCCATGATTTCCTCCTCTGTTTCATGGAAGGGGTCGTGAAACTTGAAATAACGGAAAAGTTCGTCGTAAGCCTCGCTAGTATTACCAATCTCAATCACCCGTCTGAAGTCTGACAAGAAGGGATAAATGGCAACTGTTTTCTGAATTCGAGGATTGAGCGCTGCTGCAACTAGAGCTAGAGCCCCTCCTTGTGAGGCACCATAGCTAGAAAGACGCTTCTCATCAACCTGAGACAGACTAGCAACAATTTCGACCAACTGGTAAATATCCAGATAAACATCCTTATAAAAGAGGTAGTCCCGACCTTCCATAGCACCACGGATAATATGCCCCTTCACGGTATTTCCTAAAGGAGAACGCAAGCCGTCTTGTGAGTAACCTGACTGGCCCCGCACATCCATGGAAACAACACCGTAACCAGCTACGGTGAAGCCCAGCATGTCGGCCCAGTCCCAGCCACGTCCCATATAACCATGAAAATGGAAGATTAGTGGAACCTTCTCCTCACTCTTTGGAAGAACAATGCGTGCATAGACCTTTCCTTCCTTGCTTCCTTCAAATGTTAACTCATAGCACTTGACTTGAGGAATGTGGAAATCTCTTTCCTCCAAGTGGTAGGATGGAAGCGTGGAAACATTTTTCACTTCCCCATCCCAGAAAGCATCAAAGTCTTCCGGAACCTCATCCCTTCCTCTATAGGTCTTAATTTCTTCTAGCAAAGCTGGATTTTTCATAGCATGCTCCTTTTATTTTGTAATCGTTACCACAACTGTAGCATATCTATGTAATCAATGCAAGAAAGAAGGATAAATAGAAAGTGAATTTAGATTCTTTACTTTTAGGATGATGGGCTGAAAGTAGTTTTAGAAACGAAAAAGAGCATTTCGCTCTCTCTTCTGTTTATACTAGTTTTTTGCTTCCTTCTTTTGGAAAGTGGTTTGGTAATTTACTTTAATCGTTACTGTCATATGAGAGTCCTCGTTTCTTTTTGATGACTCTAGTATAAGAGCCAAACCTAAAAACTAGCTTAAGTTTTCCTTAGAGAAAGCTTAATCCAGATGTTCTTTCTTTTCCAGATGAAGGGCAATCATGCGCCACTCTGGATCTTCTTGCCAAGCTTCTATAGAACTAATGTAGCTAGCAACCTTTCTTGCTTCTTCTAAAATCGGAAAATCTTCGATAATATCAGCCACTTGGAACTCTGGAAGTCCTGACTGTCTGGTTCCAAAAATCTCACCAGAACCACGCATTTTCAAATCTTCCTCCGCAAGGACAAATCCATTGGTCGTTTCTGTCATGATGCGCATGCGGTCTTTCCCAGAATCCGTCTTGGGATTGGCAACGAGAACAGCGTAGGACTGCTTGTCCCCCCGACCGACACGACCTCTAAGCTGGTGAAGTTGACTGAGACCGAAGCGATCGGCATCCATGATAATCATGACAGTCGCATTGGGAACGTTGACCCCAACCTCAATAACCGTCGTCGAAACCAGAATATCCGTCTTTCTCTCCTTGAAATCCTGCATGATCTGGTCTTTTTCGTCACTCTTCATCCTACCATGTAGAAGAGCCACCTCTGCCTTGCCTGCAAAATGAGTCGTCAACTCCTCTGATAAGGCAATGGCATTTTTCAAATCTAGAGCTTCTGATTCTTCAATCAAAGGAGAGATGACATAGGCTTGGGAACCTTTTTGAATTTCCCCCTCTAACCAAGTCAAGACCTGAGGTAGTTGCTCATGTTTGATCCAGCGCGTCACAATAGGCTTCCGACCTGCTGGCATCTGGTCGATAATGGAAACATCCATATCTCCAAAGGCTGTGATGGCAAGCGTCCGTGGAATGGGAGTCGCCGTCATCATGAGGACATCTGGATTGTCACCTTTTTCCCGTAAAATACGCCTTTGCCCTACACCAAAACGGTGCTGCTCATCGATAATAATCAAACCAAGACGAGCATACTCCACCCCATCTTGTATCAGAGCGTGAGTTCCGATAATCAAATCAGCCTCACCCTTGGCAATGGTCTCCAAGACCTCTCTCTTTTCTGCAGCTTTCAAGGAACCTGTCAAGAGAGCCAGTTTCAAATTGGGAAAAAGGTTCTGTAAACTCTCAAAGTGTTGCTCTGCGAGGATTTCTGTTGGTACCATTAGGGCAGCCTGATAACCTGCTGTCACTGCCGCAAACATGGCCAAGCCAGCGACTACCGTTTTTCCACTCCCCACATCCCCTTGTAGGAGACGATTCATGTGGTGGTCGGACTTCATATCAGTTAAAATTTCCTGCAAACTCTTTTCCTGAGCTTGGGTCAGGGCAAAAGGAAGACTTACTTTAACTGCTGTCACTTTTTCCTGAGACCAATTCAGAACCAGACCACTTCCCTGAACTCTATTTTCAGACTTGAGCATCTGCAGCTGCATTTGGAAATAAAAGAGTTCCTCAAACTTTATACGGCGAAGAGCCTGCTTGTATTCTGCCAAATCCTTTGGAAAATGCATAGCACGGACTGCCTGACAACGGGACATGAGTTTGTATTTGTCTAGTAAAGACTGGGGCAGATTTTCTTCTATCAAGAGGTCCAGTCCCTGATCAAAAGCCGTCTTGATGACCTTGACCAGACTAGCCTGACTGATTCCCTGAGCCAGACGATAGACAGGCTGGAGGTCATCTTCTACCTGAGCCAGAACCTTCATCCCAGTCAGACTAGCCTTAGCGCGGTCCCATTTTCCAAAGACAGCAAGGGTTGCTCCCAACTCTATTTTATCAGCCAGATAGGGCTGGTTAAAGAAATTCACCGCAAAAACGACCTCTCCCTGCTTGAGACTAAAACGCAGGCGATTGCGCTTGAAACCATAATACTGGACACTAGCAGGAGTCACTACCTGACCAGAAAGAACTGCCTTCTCACCGTCTTCCAGCTCCAGCACCTGCTTGGTTTTGAAGTCTTCATAACGGAAAGGAAAGTAGAGCAAGAGATCTTGCAAGTTTTCAATTCCTAGTTTGGCGTATTTTTCTGCTGACTTTGGTCCCACACCAGGCAAGACATGCAAGGGTTGATGTAGATTCATGCTCCACTCCTTTCTTTTCTAATAATATTCTCTCGGAATACGGTCGCTGAGGAGGCAAACCACCTCATAGTTAATGGTTACGCGGTAGGTCGCTACCTGAGTTGCAGTGATTTCCTTATCCCCATTGGAGCCAATCAAGGTTACCTTGGTTCCGAGTGGGTAAGGCTTAGGCAATCGAATAGTGATTTGGTCCATCGAAACCCTGCCGACAATTGGGCAAGCTTGGCCATCTACCAAGACAGAGAAATTTTGCATGTCTCTTGTCCATCCATCTGCATACCCGATTGGCACGGTCGCGATGACTTGCTCGCTATCCGCTTGATAAGTTGCTCCATAGCCCATGCAAGCTCCAGCTGGAACTGTCTTGACATGAACCAGAGCAGACTCCAAGGTCAAGGCCGGTATCAAATCATAAGGCAAATCCAAGACCGCTCCACTTGGATTGAGGCCATACATGGCATCTCCCATACGAACCGCATTGAAAATAGTCTCTACATGCCAAAGAGTAGTTGCAGAATTGCTAGCATGAACCAGCTCTGGAACTTCCTTCATACTAGCTAAAATAGTTTTAAACCGTTCTAACTGGGCATTAAAATAGTCATCTGATTCCTCATCAGCAGTAGCAAAGTGGGTAAAGATTCCTTCAACACGAACACCGTGTTGTTGGAGCAAATCTTGAGCCTGCTCAACCTCACTGGCCTCTCTAAAACCAATCCGTCCCATCCCTGAATCAATCTTGAGGTGGACTGTCAATCCAGTTAGGTCCACTTCCTTATCTAAGAGTGCTTGAATCCACTCCAGTCCAGCCACTGTCAAGGTGAAGTCATATTCTTTAGCTAGAGCAACAGCTTCGATTTCAGAAACTCCTAAAATGAGGATTGGCTTGCTGAGTCCAGCTTGTCTGAGTTCAATGGCTTCATCGATATTGGAAACGCAAAAGCCATCAACATCATCTTGAATTGCCTTGGCAACGGCAACAGCTCCATGACCATAAGCATTGGCCTTAACCACAGCCAACTTGAGCGTTCCTTGAGGGATATGAGCCCCCATTTGCTGAATATTTTGTCGAATAGCTCCCAGATGAATCAGAGCCTTGGTTGGTCTATGTGGACTAGCTTTCATGATTTTCCTCCAAAATGACACTGGCTGTCACAAACTGATCGGTGTGGCTGATAGACAACCAAATCTTTCCTGAAAATGGTGCCTGACTAAAATAAGGCGCCCCACGTTCATTGTTCAAGACTTCCAAATCCTGAAAACCCAGCTTGCTAATGCCCGTTCCCATAGCCTTGGAAAAAGCCTCCTTAGCCGACCAGCGACCAGCTAAATATTCTATTTGCCTGCGTCCTTTGAGACTGGTGAAGCGCTCCATTTCCTGAGTGGTCAGTACACGCTTAGCAAATCCTTCATGTCGTGTAACTGCGCTTTCTATCGAAGCCAATTCTTCGATGTCAATTCCGTGTCCAACTATCATTCTCATCAAAAGGAGTTGAGATTCCCCAACTCCATCCTTTTCACTTATTTTGTCAAGGTAACATAAATCTCTTCTACCAAGGCCTCTGTATTTTCCCAACCTAGGCAAGGGTCAGTAATAGAGCAACCAAAGACCTCTGGTTGGTTTTGACGACCATCTGCTAGGTAAGATTCAATCATAAATCCTCGAACCGTCTTTTTAATTTTCTCATTCCAATCACGATTCTGCAAGGTCTGGCGAACAATTCGAATCTGCTCCATATATTGCTTGCCTGAGTTATCATGGTTGGTGTCAATGAGGATAAAAGGATTTTCAAGTCCCATGGTTTCATAGCGTTCAATGGCTTGGAGTAGGTTTTCATAGTAGTAATTCGGCATATAATTGCCATACTCGTTGACTGCTCCACGGAGGATAACATGGGCCAAAGGATTACCTGATGTCTCAACTTCCTGCCCATGATAAAGGAAGGTTTGCTTGTTTTGAGCAGCATAGATGGCGTTAAACATAACACCCAAATTTCCTGAGGTTGGATTTTTCATCCCTACTGGTGCATCAATCCCAGAAGCCACAAAGCGGTGCTCTTGGTCTTCCACAGAACGAGCTCCAACGGCATGGTAGCTGACCAAGTCATCCACCAAGATCAGATTTGACGGATAAAGCATCTCATCTGCCGTTGTCAAACCAGTCTCTGTAATCACGCGGTAGTGCAACTGGCGCACAGCCTGCAAGCCATTAATCAGGCTTGGAGCCTTAGAAGTATCTGGCTGGTGAACTAATCCTTTATAGCCGTCTCCATTGGTACGAGGCTTAGCAGTATACACGCGCATGACCATGAAAATCTTATCCGCTACCTTCTTTTGCAAGGCGGATAAACGGCGAGCATATTCCAAGACCGCCTCTTCATTATCAGAAGAGCAAGGACCAATCACCAAGAGAATACGGTCATCTTCCCCTGAAATAATATCTGCCAATTCCCTGTCACGGCTTTCCTTGAGTCTCAAGGCTTCCGCAGACAATTGGGTTTCAGCCTTGATGACTTCCATATCGATTTCTTGACCTTTTTCAATAAATGCCATCTTATTCTCCTAACGTTTTGTAAATTTCTCTGACAAGAGCTTCTGTGTTATCCCAACCCAGGCAAGGGTCTGTGATAGACTTACCAAATACTTCTGGCTCATTTTGTCGACCATCTTCCAGATAAGACTCAATCATAAAACCACGAACGAACTGCTTAATTTTTTCATTCCAAGCACGGTTAATCAAGGTCTGGCGGACAATTCGGATCTGTTCAATATACTGCTTACCAGAATTGTCATGATTGGTATCAATGATGATAAAAGGATTTTCCAAGCCCATTTTCTCATACTGGGCAATGGTATCAATTAAATTGTCATAATAGTAGTTGGGAATATTTTTTCCATACTCATTAAGAGCACCACGAAGAATAGCGTGTGAAAGCGGGTTCCCAGTTGTTTCTACTTCTTTTCCTAAGAAAAGGAAACTTTGTTTGTTTTGAGCAGCATAAATCCCATTAAACATGACATTGAGATTTCCAGAGGTTGGATTTTTAAAACCAGTAGAAAATCCTGCCCCACTTGCCACAAAGCGGTGTTGCTGGTCTTCAACTGAACGGGCACCAACTGCCATGTAAGAAATCAAATCATCTACAAGCGGAAGGTTTTCAGGATAAAGCATTTCATCAGCAGTTGTCATCCCTGTTTCTGTGATGACACGATAGTGAAGATGGCGAACGGCTTTGATTCCATTGATAAGACTAGGCGCTTCTGTCGCGTTAGGCTGGTGAATCAAGCCCTTATAGCCATCTCCGTTGGTACGGGGTTTGGCAGTATAAACACGCATAACCATAAAGATACGATCTGCCACTTCTTCTTGTAGGACTGCCAAACGCTTAGCGTATTCAAGGACAGCTTCTTCGTTGTCAGATGAGCATGGCCCGATTACCAAGAGAATTCGCTGGTCTTCTCCACGTATAATGGCTTCTAGCTCTTGATCTCGCTGTGATTTCCTCTCCAAAGCCTGACCTTCTAATTTTGACAAGGCACGAACTTCTTCTATATTTATTTTAGAGCTTTTTGCTGTAAATACCATAACTCATCTCCTTATAAAGCAAACGGATACCCAGTAAAAATTTACTTTTCACAAGATATCCGCCTCTAAACTATCTCATTTTATTGTCTTTTACCGTGACAGTTTTTAAATTTCTTACCAGAACCACATGGGCAAAGTTCATTGCGTCCAATCTGGCTCAAATCCAAATCTTCTGGCATACTTGCTTGGTGAGCAGCGATATTGCGAGTCGCTGTTGTACTGATATGACGTTCTGCCTGTGGTCTTTCTTGTTCATGAATTTGTGCTTTCATCATCAAGCGTGTCACATCAAACTCAATCGAACCAATCATATCATTAAACATACGGAAACCTTCTGCCTGATACTCAACAACAGGGTTGTTCTGAGCATAGCCACGAAGTCCAACCGCATTACGCAATTGATCAAGGGCATCGATATGATCTGTCCACTTGTTATCCACCACTCGTAGAATCAAAACTTTTTGGAATTCTTTAACTGCTTCTTCATCGCGTAGTTTTGAAACCTGACTATCGTAAACCTTCAAGGCACGTTGGAAAAGCTCTTCCTTGATGGCCTTATCAGACAAGCCTGACAAGTCTTCCATCGTAATAGAATCTTCAGGAAGCAAGTTGTACTTAGCAAAGTTCAAAATTGCCTCTAGTTTTTCATCTTGTTTGGCACGCGCATGACCATCAACGACACGTTCAATCGTGCGTTTGATCATAGACTGAATTTCAGGTGCCAAGTCACGATCTGCAGTGATGACATCGTAACGTTGAGCATAGATAATCTCACGTTGTTCACGCATGACATCATCGTATTGAAGGACTTGTTTACGGGTATCGTAGTTATTTCCTTCGACACGTTTCTGAGCTGCTTCAACCTGACGCGTCAACATGCGAGACTCAATCGCCTCTTCAGACATGTTCAAGCGTTCAAAGATTCCCTTCAAGCGTTCAGAACCAAAACGTTTCATCAAATCATCTTCAAGAGATAGGTAGAATTGTGACTCACCTGGATCTCCTTGACGACCTGAACGTCCACGAAGCTGGTTATCGATACGACGACTTTCATGACGTTCTGTACCAATAACACAAAGTCCTCCAAGTTCACGAACACCTTCACCAAGCTTGATGTCGGTACCACGACCCGCCATGTTGGTTGCAATGGTAACGGCACCACGTTGACCAGCATTCATGATGATTTGGGCTTCTCTATAGTGGTTTTTGGCATTCAAGACTTCGTGAGGAACACCAGCTGCAACCAATTTCTTAGAAATGTAGTCACTAGTTTCAACCGCTACTGTACCAACCAAGACAGGTTGACCCTTTTGGTAACGAGCCTTAACGTCTTCGACAACCGCTTTAAACTTAGATTCTATACTTGCATAAAGAAGGTCTGAGTGGTCAATACGTTGAACAGGACGGTTTGTTGGGATTGGAATAACACGAATGTTGTAGATTTCACGGAATTCTTCTTCCTCAGTCTTACCTGTACCCGTCATACCAGACAATTTCTTGTACATACGGAAAAGGTTTTGGTACGTGATTGAGGCAGATGTCTTGGTTTCATCCTGGATTGGCACACCTTCTTTGGCTTCAATAGCTTGGTGCAATCCATCAGAATAACGACGACCTTCCATGGTACGACCTGTAAATTGGTCGACAATCAAGATTTCTTGCTCTTCGCTCACCACATAGTCAATATCGAGAAGCATGATGTAGTTGGCACGAAGGGCGTTATCGATAAAGTGAGTCAAAGCCACGTTTTCGATGTCATAGAGGTTTTCAAGTTTGAAGTAGCTTTCAGCCCTGTCAATCCCTGAATCAGACAAACCAATAGTCTTAGACTGCACATCGATGATGTAGTCATCTTTGTTCAAAGATTTTACATAGTGGTCTGCCATGTGATACAACTGACTGGTTTCAACCGCATTGGCACCTGATACAATCAAAGGTGTACGAGCCTCGTCAATCAAGATAGAGTCAACCTCATCGACCAAGGCATAGTTAAGCGGACGTTGTACCATGTTTTCGGCGCGAACGACCATGTTGTCACGAAGGTAGTCAAATCCGATTTCTGAGTTAGTTGAGTAAGTAATATCACACTCATAGGCTTCTTTTTTCTCCATTGGAGATTTGGTAGCCAAGTTAATCCCTACTGACAAACCAAGCCAAGAGTACAATTCACCCATCTCAGTCGCGTCACGTTCTGACAGGTATTCATTAACCGTAACTACGTGAACCCCTTTACCTGAAAGGGCATTGAGGTATACCGGCATGGTCGCAGTCAAGGTTTTCCCTTCCCCTGTACGCATCTCTGGCACGTCACCATGGTGAAGAACAATCCCCCCCATGACCTGAACCTTATAAGGGAAGAGACCTAGGACACGTTTGGCACCTTCACGGACAACCGCAAATGCTTCGTAAAGCAATGAATCCAGTGATTCTCCATTTTGATAACGTTCCTTAAATTCAACTGTTTTTGCTTTTAGTTGGTCGTCAGTCAAAGCAGCCATTTGGTCTTCGTATTTGAAAACCTTGTCAGCCATCTTTTCCAGACGACGGATTTCTCCTTTATCATTTTCGATAATTGTTTTTAAAATATTAGCCATGTTTTTCCTTACTTTAAATTCCGAATATTTTAGAATGTTCCTTTAATTTTAGCACAATTACTGATTATTTTCAAGGAAGAATCCCCATTTTGAAAAGGAAAAAGAGGTTAGTTTTCAAGCTAACCTCTCCGACTTTTATGACTGTTTAATTGCCAAAAATCGGCAAAATGGCAAATGTGATAAATAAGTTAATCCAAAGAGAAAGACAGCAAATCAGTCCAAAAACAAAGAGACTGACTTTCTTGGACAGCAAGGCCATGAGAATGGACAGAATTCCAAAAGCTAGCAAGATTTTCTGCATGATGAAGATGTCAATCCTTACCCCCAGAATCGCTCTATCCCAAGGGATAAAGAAGAAAGACAGCCAGATCAGCAGAACTAAACCAATATAAACCTTGGAATAGCGTGTAATAAATGATTTTAGATGTGCCATAAGCCATCTCCTAGGATTGTATATCCTTTACATATTGTATATGTCCATTTTCGACAACTAATACATCTGTACAAAGGTCTGAAATATCTTCCGATATGTGCGACGTCAGGATAACCAGACCATTTTCTTTTTTCAGGTAAGATAAAATGACCTGTTTGGTTATCCTCACACTCTTCTCATCCAAAGCATTCATAGGTTCATCGAGAAAGAGTATAGAAGGAGAGGAAATAAAGGCTTGAATCAAGGCCATTTTTTGCTTTGTTCCCAAGGATAAATGACGGTATTCAACGTCTTCAAATTCCTGTAAATCATAGTATTGAATCCAATAGGCAATTCTTTTTTCCGTAACTTTAGATGAAAAATACCTTAACAGTTCCAAATTTTCTCTCAGGGATAAATGAGATAAAAACTCGACTTTTTCAATTAAAATTCCTGCATCCTGAATATAATGATTTTTTACCCCGTAAACTTTACCATCTTGAAGAACTTTTCCTTTGTCAAGCTTAATATAACCAGCAAGTATCTTTAAAAGAACCGTCTTGCCAGATCCATTATCACCTTTAAGTCCATAAATTTTTCCTGATTGAAACACCAAATTCAACTGATTTAAAATAGGTCTTTTCCCATAAATTTTCTGTCCATTTATAATTTCAAGTCTCATCGTTTATCCTTTCTTAAATTTCTCTTCCAAGCGACCTTAAATTTCTCTTCCAAGCGACTAACAATCAACATAACTAATAAACTTAAGAGTAGTAAATACACTGTTACAATATGATCCATCATCCATTCTTGTCCCACAAATGCTAAAAAATAGAGAAAAAAGGAAAAACCAGCGCCCGCACTAATCAGTGCTATCAGATAAGACAGTAGTAAGTACAACATCATTAACTGAGCAAGTAAAAAGAAAAGTGCGACTGTTTTGAAATGAATTCCTAGAGGAAGTAAACCAAGGAACCAGACAAACAAATCTTGAGTAAAAAATTTAGAAATGACAACCAATCGTTTCCTTGTATAATCGAAAAAGGAGCTTGATTGATAGCGAATCAAGTGATGGTAATGGTCTGCCAAATCACTTTCAAGTAAAATGACAGAGAGCCATCCTACCATGAAAAGCGAAAGGTTTAACAAGAGTTTGGGGATTTCTAAATTCGCTTCAGAATAGTCATTATAGGAAAAAATTGAAATCAATTCTCTCTTGAAAAAGATAACAGCATCCTGCTTTTGAACCGCTGTTGACAATAGATGGTTTATCAAAATCATCATCAGAACTATACGAAGTAGTAAAACAATCTTTCTCTTTAGCAAAATATTGTTAAAATTCTTAAACATTATCTTCATATTTTTCAAGCACCATGTAAGGGACAATATAAAGGATATAAGGAGTAAAGAGTTTCATCAAACTTACATCCCCATAGCTAGCTTGCATCAAACTCGTCATAGGAACCATATAGTAAGGCAAGGCACTATAGAGCAGCATAGAACCAAGCCAAAGAAACATCAAATAGGTGATTGCCGAACGAGTCACATTCCCCACATAATCAACTATTTGTAAAAAATAGATTGCATTGATGAAAATACCGATTAGCAGGACACAAGTAAAGAACTAATAGCTTTTTATCTCTCCATCTAGGAGTCTTTGTAAACCACTTCCATCAGAAAATAGAGAACTCCATCCAAGAGGAGAAAAAGTCCCAAGGAAATAGGTTATAATTGCAATTGTCAGCACAGTCACTAAATATATCAAACAAGGGATACTTGCAACTTGCAAAGTCAACTTTCTTTTTAACCCTTGATAGCTCACTTCTCTTCCAATACTCAATCGTAAAACTTTATTTTTCAGCTCAATATATTGAAAACCTAGCAAAACAATGATGATTGGAATAATAAATGATTGATAAAAACCTAGATTGAACTGGAGAATACGAAAATCTAATGCTGATTTTAATAAGTCATTTTTAATTGCTTGTCCATCGAATTTAGCTAGATCGGGCGCATGAATATCAAAAAAGAAATAAGTCATCAAAACGTCACGATAAACCAAAGCAAGAAAAAGCAAAGTAAGCAAGACATAAACAAATTTATGCCTTGCCAAAGTTAAGAGAGGAATCTTCATAAGCCACCTCCTAAAAATAGAAAGTAATATAATACTCAATGAAAATCAAAGAGCAAACTAGGAAACTAGCCGCAGGGTGCTCAAAGCACTGCTTTGAGGTTGTAGATAAGACTGACGAAGTCAGTTACATATATAATCCAAGGCGACGTTGACGTGGTTTGAAGAGATTTTCGAAGAGTATAAATCAATGCCTTCCACCTTTAGACTTCCCTAGTTCCCGTCTCAAGCGAAGCATTTTTTTGAAACAGATATAGTCTAACCAGTCACTAGCAAAAGCGATAAGTAGTAATAATAGCCAAATACCCCATAACTTGATATCTGTCAAATTTCTCAAGACGATATTGAAAAACAGAACTGAAAAAACTGTCCAAGCAAGGCTAAAAAGAGCATAGAGGGTGATGTAAATCCAGTAAAAATAGTAAAAAATTGGGAAAAATTTACTTTCTCTATTATCCTTGTCAATCCAGCTGAAAAAGTAAAAACAGGGTAATAAGATTATCATTTTAAACAAGTGTTCCATCACAAGCCTCCTTTTTTAAATTGTTTTCTTTAGTTTCGTTCTATTAAATGTTATTACCAATATAAACCTTGGAATAGCGTGTAATAAATGATTTTAGAGGTACCATAAGCCACCTCCTACAAATAGAAACCGATATAAATCAATGCCTTCCACCCTTAGACTTCCCTAGTTCCTGTCTCAAGCGAAACATTTCTTTGAAACAGGAATAAGTTAACCAATTCATACCAATAGCTAGCAGAATAAAAAGAAACCAAATACCCCATAACTTGATATCTGTCAAATTTCTCAAGACGATATTGAAAAACAGAACTGAAAAAACTGTCCAAGCAAGGCTAAAAAGAGCATAGAGGGTGATGTAAATCCAGTAAAAATAGTAAAAAATTGGGAAAAATTTACTTTCTCTATTATCCTTGTCAATCCAGCTGAAAAAGTAAAAACAGGGTAATAAGATTATCATTTTAAACAAGTGTTCCATCACAAGCCTCCTTTTTTAAATTGTTTTCTTTAGTTTCGTTCTATTAAATGTTATTACCAATATAAACCTTGGAATAGCGTGTAATAAATGATTTTAGAGGTACCATAAGCCACCTCCTACAAATAGAAACCGATATAAATCAATGCCTTCCACCCTTAGACTTCCCTAGTTCCTGTCTCAAGCGAAACATTTCTTTGAAACAGGAATAAGTTAACCAATTCATACCAATAGCTAGCAGAATAAAAAGAAACCAAATGCCCCATAACTTGATATCTGTCACATTTCTCAAGACGGTATTGAAAAACAGAACTGAAACAACTGTCCAAGCAAGGCTAAAAAGAGAATAGAAGGGGATGTAAAACCAGTAAAAATAATAAAAAATTGGAAAAAACTTACTATTTCTGTTGGCCTTCTCAATCCAGTTATCAAAATAAAAGTACGGTGCTAAAAGTAAGAATTTAAACAAATGTTCCATCACCGACATCACCCTCCTTCTTTTGATAGCGTTTTCTATTATTTTATTATATCAAAAAAATCCGGAACTGTCATTCCAGATTCTACTTTTTTATTTGCGTTTTCTTGCGATGAGATGAATCGGTGTTCCCTCAAAAACAAAGGCCTTGCGGATTTGATTTTCCAAGAAACGCAGGTAAGAAAAGTGCATGAGTTCTTCTTCATTGACAAAGATGACAAAGGTTGGTGGTTTGGTTGCCACTTGGGTCGCATAGAAAATCTTGAGACGTTTTCCTTTGTCTGTCGGTGTTGGGTTGATGGCAATGGCATCCATGATGACATCGTTCAAGACAGCTGATGGAATACGTGTATTTTGACTTTCGCTGATTTGCTTAATCATCTCAGGAAGTTTGTGGAGACGTTGCTTGGTTAAAGCTGATACAAAGATAATCGGTGCGTAAGGCAGGTATTGGAACTGCTCACGGATATCTTCTTCCCAGTTTTTCATAGTGTGGTTATCTTTTTCAAGCGTATCCCACTTGTTGACCACGATAATCATCCCTTTACCAGCTTCATGGGCAAATCCTGCGATACGCTTGTCGTACTCACGAATGCCTTCTTCCGCATTGATGACCATCAAGACCACATCTGAACGGTCAATAGCACGCATGGCACGCATAACAGAGTATTTCTCAGTATTTTCATAAACCTTACCAGACTTACGCATACCAGCCGTATCAATCATGGTAAACTCTTGACCATCTGTATCTGTAAAGTGGGTATCAATGGCATCACGAGTTGTTCCAGCAACAGGACTAGCAATAACACGGTCTTCTCCCAAGATAGCATTGATCAAGCTTGATTTTCCAACGTTAGGACGACCAATCAAGCTAAACTTAATGACATCTGGATTTTCTTCCTCATATTCATTTGGAAGATTTTCTACGATCGCATCTAGCACATCCCCTGTACCGATTCCATGGACAGATGAGATAGGCAATGGTTCACCCAAACCGAGAGCATAGAAATCATAGATATCATTTCTCATCTCAGGGTTGTCCACCTTGTTGACTGCGAGGATAACTGGTTTGTGGGTCTTATAAAGCTTACGAGCTACGTATTCGTCTGCATCAGTAATTCCTTCCTTACCAGACACGACAAAAACGATAACATCTGCTTCTTCCATGGCAATTTCTGCCTGGTGCTTGATTTGTTCCATGAAAGGAGCATCGACATCATCAATTCCTCCTGTATCAATCATGCTAAAAGAACGATTGAGCCACTCACCCGTTGCATAAATACGGTCACGTGTCACTCCTTCGACATCTTCTACAATGGAGATTCGCTCACCAGCGATCCGATTAAATAGGGTTGATTTCCCAACATTGGGACGTCCTACAATGGCAATAGTTGGTAGGGCCATAATTTCTCACTTTCTACAATAATTTCTTCTGTTCAAGATTTTTTCTAGTTGAGCTTGGTTCAGCTTGACCAAACTGTTCTGCTAGGCGCTGACTCCAGCTTGTGGTCGCACGCGCCCCAGCATAGTCAGCCTGAACACGGTCATAAGCTTGGATTGCCTCAGTTGACTGTTCTTGGTATTCTTCCTCAAAGACAACATTCTCTAGTGGCAGTCTCGGTTTCATATCATGATGTTGATTTGGCACACCCAGTGCCATCCCAAAGACAGAATAGGTGTAGTCAGGTAGGTTAAAGAGCTCTGCCACTTCTTCAGACTTGTATCGAACCAAACCGATAATCACACCACCATAGCCCAAGCTTTCAGCTGCCAACAAGGCGTTTTGTCCAGCAAGAGCTGCATCGACCGAACTAATCAAGAGACCTTCCACACCTTGGGGTTGGAAGGTGTCGGTATGAAGTCGGGCTCCCTTTTCTGCTCGGTTCAAATCTCCGACAAAGAGAAGGAAAACAGCAGACTGGCGAATGGCTTCTTGAGGTACCAATTCATACAAGGCATCTTTCTTCTCTTGACTTCGTACCACAATCACAGAGTAGGATTGGAAATTCTTCCAAGATGATGCCATCTGGGCTGCTGTCAAAATCTCATTTAAGTCTACTTGGGGAATTTCTTGCTCTTTAAACCTGCGCACTGAAGTATGAGCCTTCATCAATTTAATGGTTTCTGTCATCGACGGTTTACTCCTTCTAAACGAGTCTCCTCAGCCAAATAACGGATGCGTTCCATGACCCGTCTGGCTTCCCAGGTTTCGTCATTTCCATGTTTCACTTTCGCAAAATGCTTCTCCAAATCTTCAAAGTTGAAGTTGGATGTGAAAAAGGTCGGTAAATTTTCCTGCATCCGATATTGGAGAATGACCTGCAGGATTTCGTCACGCACCCAAACGGTTGATTGCTCGGCGCCAATATCATCTAAAATCAGGACCTCAGACAGCTTAATCTCATCCACCAAGGTCTTAACATTGCCATCACTGATAGCATTTTTGACATCAATGACAAAGCTAGGATAGTGGAGGAGAGTTGATGAAACACCACGTTTTTCTGATAAATCATGAGCTAAGGCCGCCACCATGAAACTTTTACCCACACCAAAGTCTCCATATAAGTAAAGACCTTTTCGAATAGCTGGATATTGCTCCACGAAGGCTAGTAGCTTTTCAAAAACTGGTAAGCGCCCCAAATCATCCAAGTCAACTTGAGCCAAACTAGCTTTCTTGAGACTGGCTGGTAGATTGATTAACTTGAGACGGTTCTTAATAGCCGCTTCTTTTTCAGCCGCGATTAGCTCAGGAGTTTCTTCATATGAAACATCTGCATAGCCATGATTCTTAACCAAAATCGGCTTGTAGCCTTTGGCAATATAATCCGTATCCCCACGGAGAAACTTGTCACGCTCGGTGATGTACTGATTAAACTTGGAGATACTGCGATTTAATTCCTCTGGAGTCAAGGATTCTTGCTGGATAAAAGCCGCAACATCAGGGTCCTTCATGATTTTCTGGACCAAATCTTGATAATAAAAACGGCTGGGTTGACGTTTGAGTACGTCTCCGACACTTTCCATCTAATCTCCTCCTTTTTCTAATCGAGCTAATAGTTCTTGCTTCTTACGTTCTAGTTCCAGACGAGTTTCCTCGCTGGTTTCATTCTTATATTCAGGATTACTCCATTTAGGAACATTGGTTTTTACTGGGGCAGTCTGATTCTGTTTTTGTGTTTTTGCTTTCTGTCCTCGCTCACGGATGCGCAAGACTGCCTTTTCTGCCGAATGAATCTTTTGATAGGCATAGTCATTGGCTACCTTCATGGCATATTTCTCATTGATATTTGCCGAATCGACCTTATTAAAGGTCAATAAAAGAATGATATTGATGACTTCGTCCAGCAAGCCCAAGCCAGCCATCTGTTGCAAGAGTTCTCTTTCTGTTTGGGTAATGGTTCCCTTGCGTGTTTGCTTGATTTCTGCCAAGAACTGCAGGGCAGTTTTACTTTTGGCTTCTTTGATAATGGTTGTTTCCTTAAGACTAAAGTCAGAGGAAACTGGTTTTTGAGCAATTTTTTCACGCATGCGTTTGGTTGAAATAACCTGAGAAACAGCTGTTGACTTGGCCAATTGATAGGTTTCAAACCAAGTCCATTTCTTCTCCTCGGCAATAGCAAAGAGGTTTAAGACATCGGACTGCTCATCCGCAAAACGAAGTCCATCTCGAACCATCAGCTGGCGAAAATGTTCCAAGTCAAAATCATTGGCCACTTTCTTCTTGAGACCAAGGTCTTCTTGACTGCCTAGTTCTGCCAATTCTGGAAAGACTTGATTGAGTGAGACAGGTATTTCTTCACCATCAGCACTTTCAACTTTCAAATCCTCCACAGCTACATCGCCAATCTTTTTCTCTAAGAGTCTGCGATAAACAGGATGCTCCAAGAAGTCTTGACTAGATAGAGGAGCATGGAGGGCTAGCTGATAAACATCCCCCTTTTGATAGAGGGTCAAGAGATTAAAAGCAGATAAGATTTTCAATGATTTTATCAGTCTATCCATCCCAAAGTTAAGATGGTTGAGAATGCTTGAAAAAAGATATTCCTTTCTACCATTATCCCAAAAACTGATTGTATAAAGATAAAGGCTCAGTGCCTCCTGACCGATAATCGGGAGGTAGCACTGTACCAGAGATGAGGTATCTTGCGACACCCGATTATTCTTTAGATAAGAAAAACGGTCAATTGGCTTCATTTATCTTTCCTTTTTCTTTTTAGAGGACTGGGTGATTTGTTGGAGCAAGCTCTCTAACTCACTGACATCCTTAAAACTACGATAGACACTAGCAAAACGTACATAGGTAATCTCGTCCAATTCAGCCAACTCCTCCATGACGAGTGAACCAATGTCCTCACTTTGAATTTCATTTTCATTTCGACCACGGAGTTTCTGTTCGATACGATTGACTACCATGTTGATTTCATCACTTGACACAGGACGTTTCTGGGCTGAGCGGATAATCCCATTAAAGATTTTATCTCTGGAGAATTGTTCCCGTGTGCCATCTTTTTTAACAACCACTAAGGTTCTTTCTTCTACTCGTTCGTAGGTTGTAAAACGGTGTTGGCACTCGTCGCACTCTCGTCTTCTACGAATGGTGTTCCCTTCTTCTGCTTGGCGACTATCGATAACACTTGACTTGGTAGCCCCACATTTTGGACAACGCATCCTTTCCCTCCTTATCGTTTTCTTTTCATTATACCATTTTTTAAGCGATTCCCAAAACAATTCTTCTTTTTGCTTGACAAGTTTTTTGTTTTGTTGTATTATTTAATTAAGACAAAAGGATAAGAGAAAGGAGACTAAGATGTCCTGGACATTTGACAACAAAAAACCCATCTATTTACAGATTATGGAGAAAATCAAGCTTCAGATTGTTTCCCATACACTGGAACCCAATCAACAACTTCCAACCGTGAGGGAGCTAGCTAGCGAGGCTGGTGTCAATCCCAATACCATCCAAAGAGCCTTATCAGACCTTGAACGAGAAGGATTTGTCTACAGCAAGCGAACAACTGGACGATTTGTGACTAAGGATAAGGAGCTAATCGCTCAGTCACGCAAACAATTATCAGAAGAAGAATTGGAACACTTCGTTTCCTCCATGACCCATTTTGGCTATGAAAAAGAAGAACTACCAGGCGTAGTCAGTGATTATATTAAAGGAGTTTAAGCCTATGTCATTACTAGCATTTGAAAATGTATCCAAATCATATGGAGCAACACCAGCCCTTGAAAATGTTTCTCTTGACATTCCAGCTGGAAAAATTGTCGGCCTTCTTGGGCCAAACGGCTCAGGAAAAACAACCCTGATTAAACTAATTAATGGCCTCTTACAACCAGATCAAGGACGTGTCCTCATCAACGACATGGACCCAAGCCCAGCAACCAAGGCCGTTGTAGCTTATTTGCCTGATACGACCTATCTCAATGAGCAAATGAAGGTCAAAGAAGCCCTAACCTACTTCAAGACCTTCTATAAAGATTTCAATCTTGAACGCGCTCATCATCTACTTGCAGACCTGGGCATTGATGAAAATAGTCGTCTCAAGAAACTATCAAAAGGAAACAAAGAAAAGGTTCAACTGATTTTGGTTATGAGCCGTGATGCTCGTCTCTATGTTTTGGATGAACCCATTGGTGGGGTGGATCCAGCAGCCCGTGCTTATATCCTCAATACCATTATCAACAACTACTCACCAACTTCTACCGTTTTGATTTCTACCCACTTGATTTCTGATATCGAGCCAATCTTGGATGAAATTGTCTTCCTAAAAGACGGAAAAGTCGTCCGTCAAGGAAATGTAGATGATATTCGCTACGAGTCAGGTGAATCCATTGACCAACTCTTCCGTCAGGAATTTAAGGCCTAAGCAAAGGAGATTATTTATGTTTTGGAATTTAGTTCACTACGAATTTAAAAATGTTAACAAGTGGTATTTAGCCCTCTACGCAGCCGTGCTAGTCCTTTCTGCCCTCATCGGAATACAGACACAAGGCTTTAAAAATCTACCTTACCAAGAAAGTCAGGCTACTATGCTACTTTTTCTAGCTACAGTCTTTGGTGGCTTGATGCTTACACTTGCGATTTCAACCATTTTCTTGATTATTAAACGCTTCAAAGGTAGTGTCTACGACCGACAAGGCTATCTGACTTTGACCTTGCCAGTTTCTGAACACCATATCATCACAGCCAAACTAATCGGTGCCTTTATCTGGTCATTGATTAGCACCGCTGTATTGGCTCTAAGTGCTGTTATTATTCTGGCTTTAACAGCTCCAGAATGGATTCCTCTTTCTTATGTGATTACATTTGTAGAAACACATCTCCCTCAGATCTTTCTTACAGGTATATCCTTCCTACTAAATACCATTTCAGGAATCCTCTGCATCTACCTGGCTATTTCCATTGGACAGCTTTTCAATGAATACCGTACAGCACTCGCTGTTGCAGCCTACATTGGTATCCAAATCGTCATTGGATTTATTGAACTTTTCTTCAATCTTAGTTCCAATTTCTATGTCAATTCACTGGTAGGACTCAATGACCATTTCTATATGGGAGCAGGTATAGCCATTGTTAAAGAACTCATATTCATAGCTATCTTTTATCTCGGAACCTACTACATCTTGAGAAATAAGGTTAATTTGCTTTAAATAATTTTTACCTAGATATGTAACATACTCATAGAACAAAAGAGACCAGGCAAAAAGTCTTTAAAATTAGAAAACGCATAGTATCAAGTGTTAAAAATCCTTGATATTATGCGTTTTTTGTGAGCTGACTTATTTCCTTTCGCTATATCGCAAAATGAAATAAGAACGGAACGATGGGATTTTGGAATTCAAATCAATTTATAAGAATGTTTTAGAAGTAATATTATCCTATTCCAGATTCAGTTCACTATACAATTGAGTTTTCAAGCAACCTGTTTACATAATGTGTACATAATTAGGTTCGTGATTCCACCCTTTTCACCTTTAAAAACCTCGCTTTCGCAAGGCTCTTCTATTTATAAGATAAGGCACGTTTAAAGGTTTTCCAAATCCCTAAATCATCCGTTTGAAGAACGAGACTAGCATACATGCGTCCGATAAATCCTGTTGCTACCACCGCAAAAATCACTGTAATAGCAAGTGAAATCCATGCTTCCGCTCCCTCCGCATAGCCATTAATCGTTCGAAACGGCATAAAGAAGGTCGAAATAAAGGGAATATAAGAACCAATCTTCAAGAGGAGATTGTCACCAGCTGCACCTAGAGCTGTCACTCCAAAAAAACCACCCATAATCAAAATCATCAAAGGCGACAAGGCTTTCCCTGAGTCCTCAGGACGAGAAACCATAGATCCTAGGAAGGCTGCCAAGACTACGTACATGAAAAGACTGATCAAAATAAAGAGCAGGGTATTCAGTGAGATAGCATCTCCCAAGTGAACCAAAATACCAGACTGAGCCAAGAATGGCAAATCTTTAAAGAGCAAAACGGCAGCCAGACCACCTACAACATAGATCCCAATATGCGTTAAAATCACTAGAAACAGAGCCATCATCCGCGCATAGAAATAGTGACTTGCCCTTATGCTAGAAAAAACGACTTCCATAATTTTGGTGCCTTTTTCACTGGCAACTTCCTGAGCTGTTACACCCGCATAGGTAATCAGAATCATATAAAGAAAGAATCCTAAGGCACCTGCTGCAATTGTTTGAATAAACTTTTTATTTTCCTTGGCTTCATCAATCTTTTCTGTGAATTGAATTGTCTGCGCTAAGCGTTTTTCCTGCTCTTGAGACAAGGAAGCAGTTGAACGATTAAGCTGATTTTGCAGTTCATTGAGTGTACCTGTAACCTCAAATTTAATTCCATTTTCAAGCGATGTTTCGCCATGATAAACTGCCTTTAGAACACTATCTTCTTGATCAATGGTCAAATAACCTTTTAATTTTTCTTCTTTAATTGCTTCTTTGGCACTTGCTTCATCTTTATAGTCGAAGTTAACACCATTTACATTCTTCAGTCCTTCTGCTACAGATGGCACTGTTGTCACTACTGCCACTTTATTATTTTTAGCCATAGAAGAACCTTGGAGATGCCCAATTCCTACAGAGATTCCTAAAAAGAGGAACGGCGAAATCACCATAAAGAAGAAACTCCATGACTCGACATGTCGAAGATAGGTTTCCTTGATTACAACCCACATATTTCTCATACTTCCACTCCTGATTCTAGTTTAAAGATTTCATCGATAGTTGGCGCTTGTTGGTCAAATGTTGCGATATATTGACCTTGAGTCAAGATTGGGAAGAGTTCCCTTCCAGCGCTCTCATCCTCCAAAATCAATTTCCAACTGCCTTGTTTGGTCAAGCTCACCTGTTTGACATGAGGAAGATTTTCCAATTCTTCCTTGCTTCGTTCACTTGAAACAAAGAGACGCGTTTTCCCGTATTGATTGCGGACATCCTGAACTGGTCCGTGCAAGACCACACGGCCATCTCGGATCATCAGAATATCGTCACAAAGTTCCTCAACATTGGTCATGACATGGTCAGAAAAGATAATGGTTGCTCCGCGCTCTTTTTCCTGAAAAATGACTTGTTTGAGCAATTCTGTATTAACTGGGTCCAATCCACTAAAAGGCTCATCCAAGATAATCAGGTCTGGTTCATGAATCAGAGTAATAATGAGCTGAATCTTCTGCTGATTTCCTTTTGACAGACTCTTGATTTTATCTGTCAGCTTTCCTTTTACTTCCAACCTCTTCATCCATTGAGGGAGTTTTCCTTTGACTTCTTTGGCATCCATGCCTTTTAGAGTCGCCAAGTAGCGAACTTGTTCAAGAACTGTCAATTTAGGCATGAGACTGCGTTCTTCAGGCAGATAACCAATCCGAGCATAGGTCTCCTGACGAATATCCTGACCATCCAGACCGATTTCTCCCTGATATTCTAGGAATTTCAAAATACTATGGAAAATCGTTGTTTTTCCAGCACCATTTTTTCCGACTAGTCCCAAAATACGACCTGGTCGCGCTTGAAAGTCAATACCAAACAAAACTTGCTTGGATCCAAAACTTTTCTCTAGACTTCTTACTTCTAGCATCTTTCACCTCCGAAATTTCTTGCACTCATTATACTCCTTTTTGATAGCCTTTACAACGTTTTGTGTCCATTTTTAGAAGACTATTGCTGTGTAAAATATGGCCTGGAGCACTTTTATACTCAATGAAAAGCAAAGAGCAAACTAGGAAGCTAGCCGTAGGCTGCTCAAAGTACAGCTTTGAGGTTGCAGATAAAACTGACGAAGTCAGCTCAAAACACTGTTTTGAGGTTGTGGATAGAACTGACGAAGTCAGCTCAAAACACTGTTTTGAGGTTGTGGATAGAACTGACGAAGTCAGTAACTATATCTACGGCAAGGCGAAGCTGACGTGGTTTGAAGAGATTTTCGAAGAGTATTAGTGATAAATCCATTATACAGTAGCAAACTTAATTTATACCTTCCGCTCCTCAACTGTCTATTTTTAATCCTGAATTGTTATTTGAGTAACTCCTTTTTCCTCGTAAAGTTTTCTTCCTCTAAAACTTCTGGAAAAAGGCTAATAGTTTCAGACAACATTTTTATAAGAAACAAGTTCATCTGTCATTTCAAGAAGGAGTAATCCTTTATCTACTAATGGACGGAACAGAATTCAACCGCTTGTCCCATATGTTTTCTAAGGATTATATAGTAAAATGAAATAAAAACAGGACAAATAGATCGGGACAGTCAAATCGATTTCTAACAATGTTTTAGAAGTAGATGCGTACTATTCTAGTTTCAATCTATTATATCTATTATGCACACCACTATAGGATCTAATAAAAATCACAACAAGTTCATTCATAGATGGTTACCTCAGGGAACTAAGAAAACGACTACAAAGGAAGTCGCATTCATCGAAAAGTGGATTAACAACTATCCTAAAAAATGCTTGAACTACAAGTCCCCCAGAGAAGACTTCTGGATGACTAACTTGAACTTGAAATTTAGCAATAATTAATTCACCATCTAACTATATTTAGTAATTATTTCAGAACTGATTAATATTAAAATTAACTAACAATTCAAAGGATTCATACTAGCCATAAATTACGTCCATCAGAGAGAGACTCTTACTACTTTTAGATTTTAGTCTTTCTAGCTTCAGAATACATCTAAACTTTAGGGAAAATGACTATTCGAAAGCGCGAATGCCTCAAAATTATCTCAGATAAGCTATTCGAAACTTAGAATGCTTTTAAATTTATGGAATTGCGATTATTCGAAACCTAGAATGCATATAACCTTTAGTTGACAGACCTATTCTAAGTCTCGAAGGGCTATTTACTTTCTATTCCTTATCAAAAAAGACTCATTCCCCCTTTCTCCTCCAAAATATGGTATAGTAGAAATATACTATCTATGAGGAGTTTACATGTCACAGGATAAACAAATGAAAGCTGTTTCTCCCCTTCTGCAGCGAGTTATCAATATCTCATCGATTGTCGGTGGGGTTGGGAGTTTGATTTTCTGTATTTGGGCTTATCAGGCTGGGATTTTACAATCCAAGGAAACCCTCTCTGCCTTTATCCAGCAGGCAGGCATCTGGGGTCCACCTCTCTTTATCTTTTTACAGATTTTACAGACTGTCGTCCCTATCATTCCAGGGGCCTTGACCTCGGTGGCTGGGGTCTTTATCTACGGGCACATCATCGGGACTATCTACAACTATATCGGCATCGTGATTGGCTGTGCCATTATCTTTTATCTAGTGCGCCTATACGGAGCTGCCTTTGTCCAGTCTGTCGTCAGCAAGCGCACCTACGACAAGTACATCGGCTGGCTAGATAAGGGCAATCGTTTTGACCGCTTCTTTATTTTTATGATGATTTGGCCCATTAGCCCAGCTGACTTTCTCTGTATGCTGGCTGCCCTGACCAAGATGAGTTTCAAGCGCTACATGACCATCATCATTCTGACCAAACCCTTTACCCTCGTGGTTTATACCTACGGTCTGACCTATATTATTGACTTTTTCTGGCAAATGCTTTGACACGTAAAAAATCCGTTTGGTTTCCCAAGTGGATTTTTAAAGCGTAGATTAACTATAGCTTGATACTAAATATACTTTGGTATGGAAATCATGCATATTTTTCGATAGTGAGGCGAGGACTTACCTAGCCTTTCCGCCGTGATAGAAACACCTGAAATCTAATGGTTTCAGGTATTCGGAAACTTTGAGACACTAGGCTCAAAGTTTAGGTATGGAATTTCGAAGAAAGTCGCTACCGTCCGTAATCACTTAAGGAAAGGCTCAAAAATATTGTTTTCAACCACAAAATCCGTTTGGTTTCCCAAGCGGATTTTGTGCTTTATTTTGAAACTTCTTTTGCAAGAACAAAGTTCCCAAGTGTGGCAGAACCATTTCCTGCGACTGCTGGCGTCACGATATAGTCACGCACATCTGGTACTGGTAGGTAACCATTAAGAAGAGATGTAAATTTCTCACGGACACGGTCCAGCATATGTTGTTGAGCCATGACCCCTCCACCAAAGACAATCACGTCTGGGCGGAAAGTCACTGTCGCATTAACCGCAGCTTGAGCGATATAGTAGGCTTGAACATCCCAAACAGGGTTGTTGAGTTCAATAGTTTCCCCACGTACACCTGTACGAGCTTCCAAACTTGGACCAGCTGCATAGCCTTCCAGACATCCCTTATGGAAAGGACAAACACCCTTAAACTCTTTTTCAATATCCATTGGGTGTCTAGCAACATAATAATGACCCATTTCAGGGTGACCCACACCACCGATAAACTCACCACGTTGGATGACACCTGCACCGATACCTGTACCGATTGTGTAGTAAACCAAGTTTTCGATACGACCACCAGCATTGTTACGGGCAACCACTTCACCGTAAGCAGAGCTATTTACGTCTGTTGTGAAGTACATTGGCACGTTTAGGGCGCGACGAAGGGCACCAAGCAAGTCCACATTTGCCCAGTTTGGTTTTGGAGTCGTCGTGATAAAGCCATAAGTTTTTGAGTTTTTGTCAATATCAATCGGCCCAAATGAACCAACTGCAAGACCAGCAAGGTTATCGAATTTTGAGAAGAACTCAATGGTTTTATCGATTGTTTCGATTGGAGTTGTTGTTGGAAATTGTGTTTTTTCTACAACGTTAAAGTTTTCATCACCGACAGCACAGACAAACTTTGTACCGCCCGCTTCCAAGCTTCCATATAATTTTGTCATGATAAACCTCTTGTTTTTATTTTCTTTATTATAGCATACTTCGAAAGTCTAAATGTCTCTATTTTTTAGATTTTCCTCTGTAAATCTTACTATCTAATAAAAACGAACAAACATGTCATTTGTTCGTTTTCACATTAGAGAGGATTGATTAGATTTTCACTTCGATCACAGCATCCCCCTTCGCAACTGAACCTGTTGCGACTGGAGCTACTGAAGCGTAGTCACCTGTATTTGTAACGATAACCATTGTTGTATCATCAAGTCCAGCTGCAGCGATTTTGTTTGAGTCAAATGTTCCAAGAACATCGCCAGCTTTCACCTTATCACCTTGAGCAACTTTTGCTTCAAAACCGTCACCGTTCATAGATACAGTGTCAATACCAACGTGAATCAAAACTTCAGCACCATTTCTTGTTTTCAAACCAAAAGCGTGCCCTGTTGGAAAGGCAATTGAAACTTCAGCATCAGCTGGTGCATAGACCACGCCTTGGCTTGGTTTCACAGCGATACCTTGTCCCATAGCTCCACTTGAGAAGACTGGGTCATTGACATCAGCAAGAGCGACAACATCACCGACGATAGGAGTTACAAGTGTTTCATTTTGAAGAGCTGCTGGCGCAACTTCTTCTTTTTCTTCAGCCACTTCAGCTTGTTTTGCAGCTGCAGTTGCGTCTACTTCATCTTCGTAACCAAACATGTAAGTAAGAGCAAAACCAAGGGCAAATGATACAGCTACCATAAGAAGGTATTGTGGAAGTTGTCCGTTACCAACATAAAGCATTGTACCAGGGATGATGGTGATACCATTACCAGTACCAGCAAGTCCAAGGATAGAAGCCAATCCACCACCGATTGCACCAGCAATCAATGAAAGGAAGAATGGTTTACGGAAGCGCAAGTTCACCCCGAAGATAGCAGGCTCTGTAATACCTAGGAAGGCAGAAAGAGCAGCCGGGAAAGCAAGTGTTTTCAGTTTTGGATTTTTTGTTTTAACACCAACCGCAACAGTAGCAGCACCTTGAGCTGTCATAGCAGCTGTGATGATAGCGTTGAATGGGTTAGCATGGTCAGCAGCAAGTAATTGCACTTCAAGCAAGTTGAAGATGTGGTGCACACCTGACACGACGATCAATTGGTGAACCCCACCAATCAAGAAACCACCAAGACCAAATGGCATGCTAAGAATCGCTTTTGTAGCAATAAGGATGTAGTTTTCAACAACGTGGAAAACTGGTCCAATGACAAAGAGTCCAAGGATAGACATGACCAAAAGTGTCACGAATGGTGTTACCAAGAGGTCAATGACATCTGGAACAACCTTGCGGACAGCTTTTTCAAATTTAGCTCCGACAACCCCGATGATGAAGGCTGGAAGAACGGAACCTTGCAAACCAACAACAGGGATGAAACCAAAAAAGTTCATCGCTGTTACTTCACCACCTTGAGCAACTGCCCAAGCGTTTGGAAGTGAGCCAGAGACAAGCATCATACCAAGAACGATACCAACGGCAGGATTTCCACCAAATACACGGAAGGTTGACCACACAACCAAACCTGGCAAGATGATGAAGGCTGTATCTGTCAAGATTTGTGTGTAAGTTGCAAAGTCACCTGGAAGTGGCATTTCAAGAGCGTTGAAAAGACCACGCACACCCATGAAGAGACCTGTCGCTACGATAACTGGGATGATTGGAACGAAAACATCACCAAAAGTACGGATAGCACGTTGGAACCAGTTCCCTTGTTTAGCAACTTCTGCTTTCATGTCATCCTTAGATGATGTTGGTAATCCAAGTACAACAACTTCATCGTACATTTTGTTAACTGTACCTGTACCAAAGATAATTTGGTATTGCCCTGAGTTAAAGAAAGCACCTTGAACTTTTTCCAAGTTCTCAATCACTTCTTTATTGATTTTCTCTTCATCTTTGACCATGACACGTAGACGAGTCGCACAGTGGGCAACACTATTGACATTTTCACGTCCGCCCAAGGCATCGATGACTTTTTTTGCAATTTCCTGATTGTTCATTTGCAAAAATCTCCTTATATAACATTTTGTTCTTGTTTGAAAGCGATTTTATTCGCCCTTACGACTATTATTTTATCATGTTTTAAAAATATGTCAAGCGTTTTGCATAAAAATATTCTATCCACTTAGTGGGCAAGCTTTAGATTGATTGTTTTTGACTGTTTCATCAGGAATTCCTTGAAAAATAAGTTTGAAACCTTGGTTAAAAAGTATTTTATTTCATTATCTTTCACATTTTCGTAAAAATTTGATTGATTTCCTGTATTTATTTTATGATAATCGTTTGACAGTTTTTCCTCTTTTTTAACATAAAAGGCTTGCATTTTTTATCGAAAACAGTTACTATTAAAAGTGATAAGATTTTTGGAGGAATGAATGGAATGGACAACTGAGCGTCGTTACAGACTTTATCAAGATTGGACGCAAGAAGAAATTCAACATATAAAGGAAAATATGGCACAATCTCCATGGCATACTCATTACCATGTTGAGCCAAAAACAGGACTTCTCAACGACCCAAATGGCTTTTCTTACTTTGATGGCAAGTGGATCCTCTTTTACCAGAATTTTCCTTTTGGTGCAGCCCACGGTTTGAAATCTTGGGCACAGCTAGAAAGTGATGATTTGGTTCACTTTAAAGAAACTGGAATCAAAGTTTTACCAGATACTCCATTAGATAGCCACGGTGCCTACTCTGGTTCTGCCATGCAATTTGGCGATAACTTATTCCTATTTTATACAGGAAATGTTCGCGATGAAAACTGGATCCGTCACCCATACCAGATCGGTGCTTTGATGGACAAGGAGGGTAAGATTACAAAGATTGACAAGATCTTGATTGACCAGCCAGCAGACTCTACTGACCACTTCCGCGATCCACAAATTTTTAACTTTAAAGGTCAATACTATGCTGTCGTCGGTGGACAGGACTTGGAGAAAAAAGGCTTCGTCCGTCTCTACAAGGCTGTCAATAACGACTACACAAACTGGCAAGCAGTTGGCGACCTTGACTTTGCTAACGACCGTACTGCCTACATGATGGAATGTCCTAATCTGGTCTTTGTAGAGGAACAGCCTGTCCTTCTCTACTGTCCACAAGGATTGGATAAGAAAGTTCTAGACTACGATAATATCTTTCCAAATATGTATAAGATTGGGGCTTCCTTTGACCCTAAAAATGCCAAAATGGTAGATGTGTCTCAACTTCAAAACATGGATTACGGTTTCGAAGCCTATGCAACTCAAGCCTTCAACGCTCCTGATGGGCGTGCTCTAGCAGTTAGCTGGCTTGGTTTGCCAGATGTTTCTTACCCATCTGACTGTTTTGATCACCAAGGAACCTTCTCTTTGGTCAAGGAACTCACTATCAAAGACGACAAGCTCTACCAGTATCCAGTCGCTGCTATTAAGGACCTTCGTGCTTCTGAAGAAGCCTTCTCAAACCGTTCCCAAACCAAGAACACTTACGAACTTGAACTCAACTTGGAAGCTAATAGCCAGAGCGAGATTGTCTTACTTGCTGATAAAGAAGGTAAGGGACTTTCAATCAACTTTGACCTTGTAAACGGTCAAGTGACAGTGGATCGTAGCCAGGCTGGAGAACAGTATGCCCAAGAATTTGGGACAACTCGTTCTTGCCCTATCGAGAATCAGGCTACTACTGCTACAATCTTCATCGATAACTCTGTCTTTGAAATTTTCATCAATAAAGGAGAAAAAGTATTTTCTGGTCGTGTCTTCCCACATGCGGACCAAAATGGTATCCTGATCAAATCTGGAAACCCAACTGGAACTTACTATGAATTAGATTATGGTCGCAAAACTAACTGATGTCGCCAAACTTGCAGGCGTCAGTCCTACTACCGTTTCTCGGGTTATCAATAAAAAAGGGTATCTATCTGAGAAAACCATCCAAAAAGTCAATGAAGCCATGAGAGAATTAAGCTATAAACCCAACAACCTGGCTCGTAGTCTGCAAGGAAAATCAGCTAAGTTAATCGGCTTGATTTTCCCCAATATTTCCAATGTTTTCTATGCAGAATTGATTGATAAATTGGAACACCAACTCTTCAAAAATGGTTACAAGACCATCATCTGCAACAGTGAACATGATTCTGAGAAGGAACGCGAATACATCGAAATGTTGGAAGCCAATCAGGTAGACGGCATCATTTCTGGTAGTCACAACCTAGGAATCGAAGACTACAATCGTGTGACAGCGCCGATTATTTCCTTTGACCGAAACCTATCGCCAGACATCCCTGTTGTCTCCTCTGACAACTATGCTGGTGGGGTTCTTGCTGCCCAAACCTTGGTCAAGACAGGTGCCCAGTCTATCATCATGATTACAGGGAATGACAATTCCAATTCGCCAACCGGACTGCGCCACGCTGGTTTTGCATCCGTACTCCCAAAAGCTCCTATTATCAATGTTTCCAGTGACTTTTCTCCCGTCAGAAAAGAAATGGAAATCAAGAATATCTTGACCCGGGAAAAACCAGATGCCATTTTTGCTTCGGATGATTTGACAGCTATTCTGATCATTAAAATCGCTCAAGAATTGGGCATTTCTGTCCCAAAAGAGCTCAAGGTTATCGGCTATGATGGGACCTACTTTATCGAAAATTACTACCCTCAATTGGCTACTATCAAGCAACCTTTGGAAGAGATTGCTTGTCTCACTATTGATCTTCTCTTGCAAAAGATTGAAGGCAAGGAAGTCGCCACAACTGGTTACTTCTTACCAGTTACACTATTACCAGGAAAAAGTATTTAAACACAAGAAAACTCAGACCGATTCGTCTGAGTTTTTATGATCTTAAATTTTCGAGATAGCGCTGGGCTGTCTCTAGGTTAAAGGTTTTATCTGAGATGAGGCGCTCTACTAGGGGAGCAACTTCAGATTCACTAGCCCCAGCTAGGAGAGCTAGGGATTTGGCCTGTAGTTTCATGTGGCCTTGCTGGATGCCCGTACTTACCAAGGCTTTGAGGGCTGCAAAATTTTGGGCAAGACCGATGGACACGATAATCTGGGCTAATTCTCTGGCAGAAGGATTTCCTAGTAGATCATGACTGAGAGCTACACGTGGGTTGAGGCCGATAGAGCCACCCTTAGTCGCTACAGGCATGGGCAGGGTCATCTCACCGACCAATTCTTCTCTTTCAAGGTCCAGCGTCCAGCAACTAAGACCTTGATAGCGTCCATCTCGACTGGCAAAGGCATGGGCCCCAGCTTCGATGGCACGCCAGTCATTACCAGTGGCAATCAAAATCGCATCAATACCATTAAAAATTCCTTTATTATGAGTAGCAGCTCGGTAAGGATCAGCCTGCGCAAACTGACTAGCCAACGCAATTTTCTCCGCAATCTCTCGTCCTTGATCCTTTTGGCGGCTCAAGTAGCGAAAGGCGATGCGACAGCTTGCAGTCACCAGAGAATCGGTCGCGTAGTTGGACAGGATTCCCATGAGACTCTGTCCCTGACTGAGTTCTTCTAAGACTGGTTTCAAGGCTTCCAGCATGGTGTTGAGCATATTGGCACCCATGGCTTCCTGGGTATCGACATGAATATAAACAACGAGAAAGTCTGGTTCGCCTTTTATCTGCTCGACATGCAGATCACGCGCCCCACCTCCACGTTTAACGATAGAAGGATAGGCTTGATTGGCAAGCTCCAAGAGCTCCGCTTTCTTGCTGGCAATCTTCTCTTGCGCTAGTTTAGGATTAGCAACTTGATAAAGGGCTACCTGCCCAATCATCTGTCGCTGATGGACTTGTGCAGTAAAACCACCTGCACGCTTGATGATTTTGCTGGCATAGCTGGCCGCCGCAACCACAGAGGGTTCTTCTGTCACATAGGGAACGGTGTATTCCTGACCGTTGACAAGTACCTCCGGAACCAGTGAATAAGGCAGAGAAAAAGTTCCCACTACATTCTCACTCAGCTGGTCTGCCACAGTCACGCTCATCTGTTCATCCTTCTCCAGACTAGCTTGTCTCTCAGGACTAAGGAGCGCCTGAGCTTTTAACAGCTCGAGGCGCTCTTGGTATGATTTTTTAGAAAATCCATTCCAACTTATCTTCATTATTTTTCAACCTTGCTATAACGGCGTTGGTGGTCGAGAATTTCAACCAAGGCAAAATCTTGATTTTCATAGCCAGCAAACTGGGCAGAGTTTGTTTCATCCAAGTTTACTTCCTCAAAAAAGACCTTTTCATAGTCTGCAACGGATAAGACAGTTCGTTGGTTGAGCTTGTTCAAGCGGTCTTTATCCAAATAAGCTTCATATCCTTCAACCAATTCACCACTGAAGAACTCAGCCACAGCTCCACTTCCGTAACTATAAAGGGCGATTTTATCCCCAGCTTTCAAGCTATCTGTATTTTCCAAGAGAGACAAAAGTCCAAGGAAAAGTGAACCTGTGTAGATATTCCCCACCTTTTGACTGTAGAGAATAGACTGGTCAAAATGCTTTTGTAAGAGGTCTTTTTTCTCTTGAGGCAGGCTCTTATCCATGATTTTTTTCAAGCCTTTTAGCGCTAATTTAGGATAAGGCAAGTGGAAACAAACAGCCGCAAAATCATCCAAAGTAAGCTGGTAGCGTTTTTGATATTCAAGCCAAGTCGTTTTCAAACTATCCAAGTATTGTTGGGTAGAATAGACACCATTTACATAAGGAGTTGTCGAGTAATTTGGTCGCCAGAAATCCATGATGTCACGGGTCTGAGCTACATTGTCATTATTAAAGGCCATCATGCGTGGATTTTGTGTAATCAACATAGCCACACTTCCGGCACCCTGAGTGGGTTCTCCCGGAGTTTCAATACCGTATTTGGCAATATCACTTGCAATGACCAAGACCTTGGACTCCGGAGAATTTTCCACATGCAATTTGGCATAATGGAGGGCAGCAGTCGCCCCATAGCAGGCTTCTTTAATCTCGAAACTACGAGCAAAGGGCTGGATGCCCAGCAAGCCATGCACAAAGACGGCCGCAGCCTTACTCTGGTCAATTCCTGACTCGGTCGCCACAATGACCATGTCAACTTCTTGTCTTTCTTGCTCAGTTAAAATAGAGTCACTAGCACTGGCCGCCAAGGTCACGATGTCCTCAGTTAGGGGCGCAATACTCAATTCCTTGAGTAAGAGTCCTTTACTTAATTTTTCAGGGTCAATTCCCCTCGCTTCTGCTAAGTCTTGTAATTTCAAGACATATTGACTGGTCGCAAAACCAATCTTATCAATACCGATTGTCATATTTACCTCTGTTTTATCATTCATGTAAAAAATCGTTCTATACTATTTTATCACAAATGGCAGTAAAAGAGAGAAAAAAGACTTGATTCACCAAATCAAGCCTCTTATTGGTCATCATTTTAAAGAATGATTAGTTGCTAGAGAGTTCACCGATATAAGTAGCTTTATAAGCTCCATTCACAGTTATCAGCTCCTGGAGGATCAAATTTCCTGAGTAAGTCCTTCCCATCTCATCTACAAATTTTTGATAAAACTGACTGGTCGGAATTTCTCTGACATCCTTATCAAATGTCTTATCAAGTGTTTTACTAACCTTCTCAGCAATCAATTGATGCTCTTGCCATCCACTTTGAAACTCTGAGCCCGAACTAGAAACCATGACTGGGATAAACAACAAGGTCAGTAGATTTACAGACAATAAGGAAAGTAGTAGACTTCCTGCAAAACTAGAATCCTAGTTCATGATTGATAATGCCAGCAATCAAATTCATTCGTAATCCGAAGCGTTTACGATGATTTCGATAGGTTGTTGAAAACATTTTAAACGTTTTTACTTTGACAAAGATGTTCTCAACCTTGCTTCTCTCCTTAGATAGCGCATGGTTATAGGCTTTATCTTCAACTGTTAGCGGCTTGAGTTTGCTGGATTTACGTGGAGTTTGTGCTTGAGGATATATCTTCATGAGCCCTTGATAACCACTGTCAGCCAAGATTTTACCAGCTTGTCCGATATTTCTGCGACTCATTTTGAACAACTTCATATCATGACAATAGTTCACAGCGATATCCAAAGAAACAATTCTCCCTTGACTTGTGACAATCGCTTGAGCCTTCATAGCGTGAAATTTCTTTTTACCAGAATCATTCGCTAATTGTTTTTTTTAGGGCGATTGATTTTTACTTCCGTCGCATCAATCATTACCGTGTCTTCAGAACTGAGAGGAGTTCTTGAAATCGTAACACCACCTTTGAACAAGAGTTACTTCAACCCATTGGCTCCGACGGAGTAAGTTGCTTTCGTGGATACCAAAATCAGCCGCAATTTCTTCATAAGTGCGGTATTCTCGCACATATAGAAAGCGTTGTTAATTTATTTATCTCATTTTTCAGAAAATTCTTTTATTTCTGTAAAGTCTACGATACTCGATGTGTTTTTATATAATGATACAGTCTGAGAATCACTGTTCCGCTAGCCATTCCAATAGAGATTACCAAAGCCAACATGACAACTAAGGTCGCACTTGCCAGTGCTTTATTATAGTCCCCTGTCACAAAAAAGGCAGTTGTTCGGTAGGAGAGATAACCTGGAACCAGCGGTGCCAAAATGGCCAAGATAAAGACCACAGCAGGTGTCTTATAAAGAATACTTAAAATCTGGCTGACACAAGAACCAATAATGGCTGCAATGAAGGTAGCTACAATGACATTGGTCGGTTCCTTGAGCAAGAGATAGATTAGCCAGACAGTCATGCCCAAAATCCCTCCAGGTAAGAGCATAGACCGTTGCACATTGAGTACAATTAAAAAAGTGATAATGGCAAGAAAACTTGCTACTGCTTGTAATAAAAAGGTTGTTAGTGTCATATTAGTTCATCAATACCAAGGCGACAGAAGTTCCTGCCCCTAAAGCGAGGGTAATGAGCAGGGATTCAAACATCTTACTCATACCAGAGTTTATGTGGTTGGTCATAATATCACGGACCGCATTGGTCAAGGCAATACCTGGTACAAACGGCATGACCGCACCAGCTATAATCAAATCTGCCGTTGAAGGAAAACCTGTGTAGCGAGCCCAAAACTGGGCAATTATCCCAAAGACAAAGGCTCCAGCAAAGGCTGTCACAAAGGGAATTCGGATAAATTTTTCCACATAGAGGGAAAAGGCAAAACCAAATAAGGTCGCCACTCCTGCCCCAAGTGCGTCGTAGATATTTCCGCTAAACATAACTGAAAAGAAAGGAGCACTAAAGGTCGCAGCCAGAGTTACCTGCAACTTAGTATAGGGAAGGGGTTGAGCTTGCAAGGCCGTCAATTGCTTAAAGGCTGTTTCTAAGTCAATCTGCCCCCCAACTAGCTGACGAGAAATCTGGTTCACATCGCAGACTTTTTCAATGTTATAAGAAGAGGAGGTCACGCGCTTCATGCGCGAAATATTGGTATTTTCAATAGAGAAAAAGATAGCGGCAGGCATGGCAAGGACATTGCAATCCACAATCCCCTGCGAATGCGCGATTCGAATCATGGTATCTTCTACACGATGGATTTCTGAGCCACTTTTAAGGAGAATAGTCCCCGCTAGCATAATCACATCAATGACGGCATTTAATTCTTTTGATTCTTCCATGCTTTCCTCCTTTTATCAACTCCCTCTATTCTATCACAAATCCGGACTCAAAAAAAATCTTTGCCATGAAATCATGACAAAGATTGATTACTCATTTTGATTATCCATCTGCTTTTAAGGAGTAGCTGAAGTTGTTTTAGGTTTGTAGATTGAAATCTTGACTCTAGTCTTATTGAGGTCTACCTTTTCACCTGCTCTAGGACTTTGTTCAACAACCATGCCTTCTGCACTACCTGCAGGCGCTGTCGTCACTTCTACAACTTCTATATTAGCTTCCTTAATCCCAACAATTTGAATCAAATTGTTCTTAGTAAACTCCAAGCTGGAACCAATGTAACTCGGCATGGCAACACTTGTAACTTTTTTAGCTACTGTCAAGACAATTTGAGTAGGTTTACTCACATCATAAGTCGTTCCGGCACCTGGACTTTGTTTCATAATCGTTCCTGGTTCGCTTTCGCTGGACTCTTCTTCCTCTATCTTAATCAAATTCTCAGGAACCTTCTTCTGCTTGAGTTCTGAGATTACTTCTGTAGAGTTCCGTCCAATATAGTTCCCTAATTGAATCGTCGTAGCTTTTTTAGCTACTGTCAAAACAATTTGAGTTGCCTTGCTCAAGTCATAGGTCGTACCTTCTGGTAGACTTTGCTTCAGGACCGTTCCAGCCTCACTCTCATTCGACTCTTCTTCCTCAATTTTAATCAAATTATCCGGAACTTTTTTCTCTTTTAATTCCGCGATAACATCAGAAGATTTCCGGCCGACATAATTACTAATTTGGAAGGATTGTTTGCCTGATGAGACAACCAGATTGATTTTCGTTCCTTCTTTTCGACCAGTTCCAGCGCCAGGATCTGTACGGATAATCCGCCCTTCTTCCACCTTTTCACTAGCCTCTGTCTTCTCCTCACCAATCTCAAAATTGGCTTTTTTGAGCGTTGCCTTGGCCTCTGCAACTGTCTGACCTGCCACATCTGGAATGGCAATGGTTGCAGGAGTTCTGGATAGTATCCAAATAAGAGAAGCTGCCACCAATACAAGGCTGGCCAACAAAATCAGGTAACGCATCTTAAATCTATGTTTTTTCGGTGCTTGTGGTTGGTAAGTTTCCTCTGTCACAGCCTGGCTTGGGTTTTTGATTGATTTGTGTTCTGTCTGCGCTTGAACCTTAGGAATAGATGTCAAGGTACTTTGAGAAACCTTCGGCAAGGTCTTGGTATCTGCCTTGCTCGTTTCATCAAAGATTAACTTACTTTCATTTCTACGATTGTAGGACAAGCTACTAGACAAGTCCACATACATCTCTGAAACCGAGCGGTAGCGATTGGTCAACTTTTTAGCAGTCGCCTTGATAATAACATTTTCTAAAGCCTGAGGTACAGATGGATTTTCTGCAATAACGGACGGCAGGGGTTTCTGGAAATGCTGGAGGGCAATGGTCACCGCGCTATCCCCGTCATAAGGGATATGGCCTGTCAACATCTCATAGAAAATAATCCCCATAGCATAGATATCACTCTGCACAGTCGCCTTCGAACCACGCGCCTGCTCTGGGGACAAGTAATGAACTGAGCCCAACATCGAGTTAGTCTGGGTCAGACTTGTCTCTGCAAAGGCTACAGCAATCCCAAAGTCTGTGACCTTTGCAGTCCCATCTGGTGTCAAAAGGATATTTTGAGGTTTCAAGTCCCTGTGAACAATTCCTCTGGTATGGGCCAAACGCATGGCTAGGAGGATTTGTCCCATGATACGGACTGCTTCTTCATTAGAAAGAGGATAATGTTCCTTGATATAGCGTTTGAGGTCTAGTCCAGCAACATACTCCATTGCAAGATACTGTTGACCGTCTTCCTCACCAATATCTGTTATCCGAACGATATGAGGATGGTCTAGATCTGCCATAGCTCTCGCTTCACGCTGAAAACGAGCTACAGCTATCGGGTCCGTCTGGTAGTTGGTCCTCAGAACCTTCACTGCCACTTCTTCCCCATCTAAGATTAAGTCTTTGGCTAGGTAGACATCCGCCATACCTCCTCGACCAATCTGTTTGACAATCCGATAGCGTCCGGCAAAAATCTTGCCGATTTGGATCATTCTGCATCCTCCTCGTTCATAGAAACAAGGGCAACCGTAATGTTGTCTAAACCTCCTGCATTGTTAGCAAAACGAACAAGTGTCTCCGTTTTATCTGCTAAAGGAATATCACTGGTTACAATATCACGAATCTCACTGCCTGAAATCATGTTGGTCAAGCCGTCACTATTGAGCAAGAGATAGTCACCTGACTCAAGGATAACTGTCCCAAAATCAGGCTGAATTTCATCTTTTTGCCCAATAGACTGGGTGATAATATTTTTTTGCGGATGAGCTTCTGCCTCTTCTGGTGTCAATTGACCAGCCTTGAGCAATTCATTAACCAAAGAATGATCACTCGTCAACTGATGGTATTCTTCTCCACGAATCAAGCCGATACGCGAATCACCAATATGAGCATAGATAGCCTGATTATCAATAATAGCAAGGACTTCCAAAGTAGTTCCCATGCCTCTGTAAGCTTCATCCTGACCAAGCTGGTGAATCTTTTGATTTTCAATTTCTAGGTAATGGGCGAACCATTCACGCACTTCATTGACTGTATCGATCTGAGTATCAACCCAAGCTACACCCAGGTCTGTGACCGCCATTTCACTAGCGATATTCCCTGCGCGATGACCTCCCATCCCATCAGCTAAAATAATCATGGTACGTCCAGCTCTATTGACATAGTGGTTGACATAGTCTTGGTTATTTGTTCGTTTCTGACCAACATCTGTTAATAATGAAATTTCCATGTGTCAGTTCCTTCCTAATCCGATATCTTGCGAAATTGACTGATGAAGAATCCATCACTTCCATACAATTCAGGTGTAATGAGGATACAGCCGTCTTTCATGATATCCTTACATTCATGTTCTAGTTTTACCTGCTCGAACTCGGGATGACTCTCTAAAAAGGCCTTAACGACTTGAAAATTCTCCTCTGAGACGATAGTGCAGGTGCTATAAGTTATTATACCACCTTTGCCTAGTATTTGACAAACACTACCTAATATTTCTAACTGAATTTCCTGCAAGGACGCGAAATCTGCCGTTTCTTTATTGTATTTGATATCTGGTTTTCGGCGCAAAAGACCGATTCCTGAACAAGGAGCATCCACCAAAATCTTATCAAAGGAATCCTGGTCAAAAAACTCATGCACCTTTCTGGCATCCAATTTTTGAGTTTGAACCCGATCTGCAACTCCCAGACGTTGGGCATTTTCTTGAATTAAATCCAACTTGTGGTCGTACAAGTCCAGAGCAGTAACCTGACCTGTCGTAAGATAAGAGGCTATATGGGCTGTTTTCCCACCTGGAGCCGCACAGGCATCAAGCACTCGCTCATCACCTTGTAAATCAAGCGTCGGAGCAACCAGCTGACTGGACTCGTCTTGGATGGTAATGGCTCCATCCGCAAACAAATTATGCCCTGCAAAATGCCCTTGCTCCTTAACCAGACCAGTGGTTGCTAAAAGGGAATTATTCGCCTCCAACAAGGCTTGGATTTCCTCTTTTCGACTTAGGTCTGTTACACGAATACTAGCTTTGTTTCGCACTAACAGGCTTTCAAAGATGGCTTTTGCTCTCTCCTCTCCGTATTCTTCCTTGAGTTTGGCAACTAGCCAAACTGGGAGAGAATAGGCAATGGAGTCACGCTTGTTTTTTCGCTTGATGCTAGCAATATCTGGCCAGCCTTCACGCAAGATACGGCGAAGGACAGCGTTGACCAATTTTTCACTGCCTTTTTTACGGAGTTTAGCCAATTCCACTGCTTCATTGACCACAGCATGATCTGGAATCTTGTCCAAATAGCGGAGTTGGTAGGCACTCATGAGAAGAAGGACATAGAGCCAGCTGTCTAACTGGTCTCTGTCTTCGATAAAGTGGGATAGGTACCATTCCAGAGTCAGTTTACGGGCTACCGTTCCATAGACTAGCTCGGTCACTAAGCCCTTGTCTGCTGCAGAGAGCTGACTCCTCTTGAGGTGTTTATTTAAGGCAATATTTGAATATGCTTGATTCACAAAAACATCCTCTAGCACTGCTAGAGCTAAACTTCTAGCCGTTTCTACTTTAGTCACCAAATCGTTCTCCTACAGTCAATGTACGTCCAACTCCGTTGAGGAAGGAAGCAATGTCCATCTTAGGCTTACCAGCTGGCTGCACTTGTTTGAGGGATAGAGCCCCTTCAGCCGTTGCGACAATCAATTCTTTCTTGCAGATAGAGAGAATCTCACCTGGATTTCCCTGACCTTCTACTGGTAGGGCTTCATAAATCTTAAAGCGGTCGCCCTTAAGGAAAGTATGGGCAACAGGCCAGGGGTTCATTCCACGAATTTGGTTAAAGAGTTGACGATTGGTTTTGTTCCAGTCCAGTTTTTCTTCCTCTGGCTTTATATTTGGAGAGAAGGTAACCTGACTCGTATCCTGCGGTTCAGGTTTGATATCACCAGCAATATAGGCAGGCAGAGTGTCCAAAAGCAAATCACGACCAACTAGCGCCAATTTTTCAAACAAGGCGCCAACATTGTCCTCATCTGTGATCGGAATGCTGCGACGAGAAATCATATCTCCTGCATCCATTTCCTTAACCATTTCCATGATGGTCACACCAGCTTCCTCATCCCCTTGAATCAAGGCATAATGGATAGGCGCACCACCACGGTGTCTAGGAAGGAGGGAGGCATGAACGTTGACAGCAAAGTCCATGCTATCAAGGAGTTTGCTTGGGAGAAACTGCCCAAAAGCAGCAGTCACAATTCCATCTGCTCCTAGCTTCATAAGATCTTCCATCTCTGGACTTCCAGATAATTTTTCAGGTTGGTAGATAGATAGTCCTGCTTCCTTGGCAGCCTGCTTGACTGGGGTTTCTTGGATAACTTTTTTACGACCAACAGCACGGTCTGGCTGGGTCACAACGGCTAGAATTTCGTAACGGTCATCTGTCAAAAGTCCTTTTAAGACTGTTGCTGAAAAGTCGGGGGTCCCCATAAAGATTAGTTTTGTCATATCTTCTCCTTCTTATAAAAATTGCTGCGGCTCATGGTCAATGCTGAGACGGAGCTCACTATTTTCCCGTTCTTGAGTCAAGGCTAAAACCTGGTTGAGGGTCGGCCCCAGCTCATCCTCTAAACGGTATTTAATTAAAATCTGGTAATGATAGAGGTTGTGGGTACGGGCAATCGGTTTTGGCGTTGGCCCCAGAATGGGACTGGTCTCTGACAAGCCTGACCGCAAAATGTTCATGACTTCATAGGCACGTTTGAAAACCTCTTCTTCTTTCTTGTGAGAAAGGGTAATACCAATCGTGAAATAGTAAGGTGGATAGCCGAGTTGTCGTCTGATTCCCATTTCATAGGCATAAAAACCTTCGTAATCTTGATCCTTGGCAAATCGAATAGCATAGTGCTGCGGATTGTAGGACTGTATCAAGACTTGACCTGCTTTTTCAGCCCGACCTGCTCGACCTGCCACCTGAGTCAAGAGCTGGAAGGTTCTCTCAGAAGAACGGAAATCAGGCAGATTCAAGGCCGTATCCGCATTTAGAACTCCGACTAGGGTAACATTGGGAAAATCCAAACCCTTTGCAATCATCTGAGTACCAAGTAAAATATCCGCTTCCCCTCGCCCAAACTGGTCAAGCAAGGCTTGGTGACTGCCTTTCTTTCGAGTCGTATCCACATCCATCCTCAGAATGCGAGCTTGGGGAAAGAGTTCTGCTAGCTCATCATAAGCCTTCTGAGTTCCCGTCCCATAGTAACGAATACTGCGGCTCTTACAGTTAGGACAGACCTGAGGAATATCCTTCGAGAAACCACAATAATGGCAGTTCATAGTCTTGGTATCCATATGCAAGGTCAGAGAAATATCGCAGTTGGGACAAGTATCCACCGTCCCACACTCCCGACACATGACAAAACTAGAATAACCACGGCGATTGAGCATGAGAACCACCTGCTCTTTTTTAACCAGACGGTCTTGGATAGCCTCTAGCAAAGGAGGCGTAAAGTTTGACGTCTCATTTTGTCCGATATAGTCTCGAAAGTCAATCACTTGAACCTCAGGGATTGTAGCCAAAGGATTGGCACGTTGGGTTAGACGTAAGTGTTGATAGACGCCTTTGCCAGCACGCGCCCGGCTCTCTAAGCTCGGCGTTGCAGATCCAAGTACCAGAGTTGCTTGATTATACTGAGCCCGTAAAATAGCTACCTCTCTGGCATGGTAACGGGGATTGCTGTCCTGCTTATAAGCCGCTTCATGCTCTTCATCAATAATCATGACACCCAGATTTTTCAGAGGAGCAAAGATAGCAGATCTGGCACCAACAACAACTTGGGCATCGCCACGCTCCACCTTGCGCCATTCATCATACTTTTCACCATTGGATAATCCTGAGTGAAGAATGGCTACCTTGTCCCCAAAGCGTGCTATAAAACGCTCGGTCATTTGAGGAGTCAAGGAAATCTCAGGTACCAGCAAAATAGCTGTCTTGCCCTTATCCAGGGCACCTTGGATAATCTGCAAGTAAACCTCGGTCTTCCCACTTCCTGTAATCCCTTGAAGTAGAAAGGGAGGTTGAGAACTGCCAATAGAACTCACAACCGCATCATGCGCCTGTCTTTGTTCTGGATTTAACTCCAAAGGTCTACTTGCTTCAATTCCTTCAAAATAAGCAGCCGAGCGTTGAACTTCCTTTTGGACTATGGTAACAGCACCTTGATCCACAAAGAAGTTGACTTGCTCTCGCGAGTAGGACTCTAACAAGCTAGCCAAGGAAGCGCTCTCTGGATGAGACAGCAGATAATCTCTCAGTTCCAACTTTTTCTTGGCACGTGTAGAAATCTCAACACCTTCTAATTGGGCATGGTCAACCTCATACCAAGACTGGGTCTTGACCTTCTTTTGATCGACTGCCTGATATTCCAGACCAAGCAGGCCTTTTCTAGTCAAACGCATCATTTCAGCTTGCTTGGCAAGGTCTAGTGAAGAAAAGGCTAGCGAATCTTCTGAACCAAACAGGCGTACTCGTTCTTCCTGACTCAAGCCTTCCAGAGGATAGAGAATCTTGTCATAGCTAGAATTCAGAAATCCTGGAAGCATGGCCTTGAGGATAGAAATTTTGTAGGAGAAGACAGATTTGCGTAACTCCTCAGCCAGCCAGAGTTGTTCTGGCGTGAGAACAGGAGAAAAATCCAGCACCTCTGCAATATCTTTTAAATCTTGCTCCATCTCTTCTCCATCTGATTGGGACTCCAAACCAAGAACAATCCCTTGAATCAGGCGATTACCCTTACCAAAAGGCACATGAACCCGCATCCCAACTTCCAGCATTCCCTCAAATTCCTCCGGAATCCTGTAACTATAGGGCTGGTCCGTCTGCATCAAGGGCACATCTACGATAATCTTAGCTAGGGCCATCTTCTCACCTCCTCCTTGTCAGTACATTCTTGCAATAGAAAAAATAAGATTGAGTCCCCCCAACCTTAAATTTTTTCACCATCTTCTTTTTCTTTAGCAATTTGCTCTTTGATTTTCTTTTCTTCTTCTTCTTTGCGGCGTTTTTCTTCTTCGATACGGCGACGCACTGCTTCACGTTTTCCTTCTGGATCTTGGTGAATTGTAACGTTTCCTGATTCGATTTCTTCTAAAGCGCGAAGAGTTGATTTTTCAGACTTGAAACCTTGAGTTGCTGGGGCACCTGCTTCCAATTCGTGGGCACGTTTTGCTTCCAAGATTACGAGTGAATATTTTGAAGGAACCTTGTCGAGCAAGGTATCAATAGAGGGTTTTAACATCATTTGCTTGTACCTATTTTCTAAATTTTATCGGGTAGTTGGAGATTTTGGTAACATCTCCTGATAGTGACCAATGACACGATCCACACAGAAGTGTTCTGCTTCAATCACACATTTGACACGTTCAGCAGCTAGGGGTACCTGATCGTTGACAATCGCATAATCATACTCACGCATGAGGGCAATTTCTTCCTTGGCCTTTTCGATTCGTTGGGCAATCACTTCTGCACTATCTGTTCCACGACCTACCAAGCGATCTTGCAATTCATCCAAATCTGGTGGTGTCAGGAAGATAAAGACAGCATCTGGAACCTTTTTCTTGACCTGAAGAGCACCCTGAACTTCAATTTCAAGGAAAACATCGATTCCCTTGTCCAAGGTTTCATTGACATAGGTCAGAGGAGTTCCATAGTAGTTGCCGACATATTCTGCGTATTCCAACATCTGTCCTTGACGAATCAGCTCTTCAAATTCTTCACGAGTACGGAAGAAATAGTCAACACCGTCCACTTCTCCAGAACGTTGTGCGCGTGTCGTCATCGATACAGAATATTGAAATTGGTTTTCAGAACTCTCAAAAATCTCTCTTCTAACCGTTCCTTTTCCAACCCCTGAAGGACCAGAAAAAACGATTAGTAAGCCTCGGTCTGCCATTGTGTCTCCTTTTAGTCAATCTGTGAAATAACATTTCTCTAGAATAATGGCAAAAAGCCAGATTATCCTTTACAGTCTTTCTATCTAGTGTAACAAAAAAGCAGTAATTTTTCAACTGCTCTTTCTTATTTATTTAGCATAATCTACTGCACGAAGCTCGCGAATCACGGTTACCTTGATATTTCCTGGATAATCGAGATTGTTTTCAATTTTCTTACGAACTTTGTGAGCCAAGATTGTGACTTTGTCGTCCTTGATTTTTCCTGGATTGACCATGATACGAATTTCACGTCCTGCTTGAAGGGCAAAGCTAGTTTGCACTCCTTCAAAGCCGTTAGCAATTTCTTCCAAATCATGGAGACGCTTGATGTAGCTTTCAAGAGACTCACTACGAGCACCTGGACGGGCTGCGCTCAAGGCATCTGCTGCAGCGACGATAACTGCTATCACGCTCTCAGCTTCAACATCTCCGTGGTGACTAGCAATCGTATTCACCACAACTGGGGGTTCCTTGTACTTACGGGCCAATTCCATACCGATTTCAACGTGGCTACCTTCAACCTCATGGTCAATGGCTTTCCCGATATCGTGAAGGAATCCAGCACGACGGGCAAGAGCCGCATTTTCACCAAGTTCGCTCGCCATGATACCAGCCAACTTAGCAACCTCAATCGAATGGCGCAAAACATTTTGTCCATATGAAGTACGGAACTGCAAACGTCCCATAATCTTCATCAAGTCTGGATGAAGGTTTGGCGCACCAATTTCATAGGCAGCAGCCTCACCGTATTCACGAATCTTATTGTCAATCTCTTGACGGTTTTTCTCAACCAACTCTTCGATACGAGCTGGATGTATACGACCATCTTTGAGCAACATTTCCATAGTCATACGGGCAATCTCACGACGAATCGGATCAAATCCTGACAAGGTCACCACTTCTGGTGTATCGTCGATAATCACATCGACCCCTGTCAAACTTTCAAAGGTACGAATGTTACGACCTTCACGACCAATAATGCGTCCCTTCATAGTATCGTCTGGCAGATGAACTGTTGAGTTTGTTGACTCCGCTACATATTCACCAGCGATACGTTGCATAGCTTGAACCAAGATGTCCTTGGCCATTTTGTCAGAACGTTCCTTGACCTCTTGCTCAGCTTCGCGAATGCGACTGGCAATCTCCCTGGTCAAGTTTTCCTCTGTCTGAGCCAAGATAATATCTCGTGCTTCTGCCTGAGACAGAGCACCAATACGCTCTAGTTCTGCTTCTTTTTGTCTTTCGACTTCCTCTAATTGCTCTTCACGCGCATCAAGGTTTTTCGCTCTATCAGAAATACTTTGTTCTTTTTGTTCAAGTGTTTGTTCTTTACTCGTCAAATTGTCGTCCTTACGGTCAAGGCTAGTAGCTCTCTCTGTCAAACGACTTTCGATTTGTTTGAGTTCTTGACGTTCTGATTTGAATTCAGCGTCCACTTCTTCACGGTATTTTCTGGCTTCTTCTTTGGCCTCCAATAGTGCTTCTTTTTTAAGAGACTTGCTTTCACGTTTAGCTTCATTAACAAGTAAATCCGCTTCACGCTCAGCTTGTCCACGTAAATTAGTTGCTTCTTGTTCAGCATTTAAAAGCATCAACTCCGCAGCTTCCTGAGATGATTTCATCTTAGCTGAGATGCTGACATATCCAATGACTAAACCAATGATGACGGCAAAAACAGCAATCGCAAGCGACATGATCTCCATGTTTTTACCTCATTTTATTGTTATTCCGAATGACATACATTCTTTTACATTCTACCATAAAAAAGTGATTTTCACAAACCTAAAATAGAATATGTTTTGGGGAATTTGGAACACATTTGCCAAAATAAACTTGTTTTTTAGAAATAGTAGTTTAGTAGAGACTTGAGAAAAAGCCTACCTTTCAGTAGACTTAGTTTGTTTCTATTCTAATCGGCACTCTTCCAAAATTTTGCTCTGCTATACTTGGCTTTCCTAGTTGGTAAATCTGGTCTGCTTTTTGGGTCATAGCATCCCAAGGTTCTTTGCCAATTCGGCTGACTAGATTGACCTGTCCTTTCAGAGACTTGAGATGTTGCCTGCCTTTTTCAGTAAATCCAAGGACATGAATGGCTTCTGGCAAGACATTTTCTCTAGCCTGCACCAAAATATAGGTCAATAGGCGTCTGACACGCGCCTTGGTGTAACGTTTGGTCGCAACCGCCTCGACCAACTCTTCTACAGACTGGGCTGTTTTAATAGCTTCTTTAATGCGCACAGCCATTTCTTGATTGACCTGATAGATGGTGGTTAGGTCGGGATTTGACAAGATTTGATAGCGGAGCAAGGGAAAATAGTCTTCCCAGATCACCTTACTGGCCTGCTCAAATAGGGCAACAGAAGGCATAAAGCGTTCTAAGAAATCTTGGTCCTTCTGATGTTGACGGAGGGCTGTCGCCGAGGCAAAGTCCACATCTTTATTCACAGAATGGTAACCTGCCCCCTGACGCTGAATCGGATGCAGCTTGATATTTCGTCCTGCAACCGCCTTTGCATAGGCCAGAGCAAGAACATGATTGGGGGTATTACCTGAAAAATCAAGACCAGCAAATTCCTTCCACATAGATTGGGTTTTCTGGGGATAGGAAAGGGAATCAGGCAGATTTTCCACAAATTTCTCCATCTCAGCACCTTTCTCTGTGTATAAGTCAGCGATTTTCTGATAATCTCGAACTTCCTCTGTCCCAAAAACTAGACTATCAATGCCCAAGCGATCCAAGATATCCACAGCTCCTTGACCAAAGAAATCAGCTGCCTGAACACTGACTAAAAAGGGCAATTCCACTACCAAGTCTGCGCCATTTTCCAGCGCCATCTGGGCCCTTGTCCACTTATCCACAATAGCAGGCTCTCCACGCTGCATGAAATTCCCTGACATGGCAACAATTTTCAGTCCCTCTGCCTGATCCAGCAGGTATTTATGGCCATTATGAAAAGGATTGAACTCCGCGATAATACCTGTGATGGTCATGCTAATCTCCTACTTCTGCGCCACAAAAAACCAACGGGTGCTAGTTTCTGTTGGTTCCTTATCCTCAAAGTCTGCATAGAGTTTGAAGGACTTGAATCCAGCCTGTTCCAGTAAGATATCATAGGTCAAGATCTCATAGGTCCTCTCCTCATGTACTTCATCGTGGCGACTAAAGGAACCGTCAGCCTCCTTGATAAAGAAAGTCAGCTCATGCACGATGGAGTGAGGAGCTTCGTCCTCATATGTATCCCAAAGCATGGCAAAATCTTCCGCATTTTCATGGTAGGAATAGCCAGGGAATACTTCATCTGTCTGGTAGGTCGAGTGCACGTCAAAGATGAAAACTCCCTCTTCATTCAGCGCATTGTACACGTCCTTAAAGACGTCCCCTACTTCCACCTCATCCTGCATATAGCAGATAGAGTCCGAATAACACGTGACAAAATCGTATTTCCCTGCCTTGGACAAATTCAGCATATTACCTTCTATAAAAGCAATCTTTTGCTTGGCTGAAGTTGCTCTCTTCTCCGCAATCTTCAACATATCCGCACTCAAGTCCAGTCCAGTCACATCAAAACCAGCCTGAGAGAAGCGCACTGATTGAATTCCTGTCCCACAAGCCAGTTCCAAGAGTTTCTTTTTCTCCTTGGTCTTAGGCAAATGACGCAGAGAAAAATTTGTCCATTTGTCGTATAAACTATCGTCCATGACCGCATCATAGACCGCCGCAAAGGTTTCATAAGTCGCCATAATCATGATACTAAGAGCTCCATGGTAAACACCACTAGCCCTTTACCTTTCTATCAATTTTTCTAAAATAAGCAAAGAAACCCAGTTGACTACAACTGAGTTCATCTTCTAAGCAAGAGCTTCTGAAATATCTACTGAATTCGCCTCATGCCATAGCTTCTCTAGATTATAATGGGCACGCATTTCTTCTGAAAAGATATGCACGACAACAGCACCGAGGTCCAGTAAGACCCAGCCTCCAGCTGCATCGCCTTCGACATGGCTACCTTTAAAGCCCGCTTGAGCTACTTTTTCACGGATATTAGCTGCGATAGCGTCCAACTGACGGCTATTCATTGAGCTAGTGATGACAAAGTAGTCCGTCACACTAGTCAAATCTTGTACATCAAGTGCGAGGATATCCTCCGCACGTTTCTCATCAGCCGCTTTCACGACTAGTTCTAGTAATTCTTTTTCGTTCATTTAATCCTCTTTTTAGAAAATATGTTTGTAATCTAGGACATCTGCAAAGCGCTCCTCCCAAATGTCCTCATAAAATTCATTAATCGTTTCTGCTGGAATGTCATCCCCATCAAAGGTTGTGACAGCACCTTCTGGAACAATAAGCTGATAGCCATATTCAAAGGCAACCTTGACAGAGGTATCCACACAATATTCTGTCTGCATACCACATAAAACTAATTTTTCAATCCCCTGCTTATCCAAGTATTCTTTTAAGCCAGTTTCTTTGAAAATACTGTTATACTTCTTCTGAAAGACCTTTTCAGCAGGTTTTCGATTTAAAATCGCAGATAACTGCCAATCTTCTGATGTTTGAGCTTCAGAGTTCTCAATATGTTGAACATAGATAATTTCAATATTCTTGCTTCTAGCCTGGTTTTGTAAATAAGAAATTTTTCCCAATAGACTTTTTGTCTGGAACCCAGTTTCTACTAAAACATTCTGAACATCAATGATTATAAAAGCCGTCTTCATTTAGTTCTCTTTCAAATAGTGCACAAAGGCGTTATAGGTTTCAAGGGTTTGGGGATAGATGGGGAATCCCTGATGAGCTAGATACTCCACGGTACGAGCTGTTTCGTAGGCCACCGCCTTATTGAGCGATAGACTTGCAATCTCACGCGCCACATCTACTCCAGGAAAGGCTCGATTGTGCTCGATATAGTCTGCGACGTAGATGACCTTATCTAGGTCTGTCATTTGACCAGCACCGACTGTATGGACTTCAATGGCTCGCAGGATTTCTGAATCATGCAAATCCAAATCTTCCTGAATTTTGTAAATTCCGACCATACCATGCCAGACATTATTACCCCAGTTTTTGAGGTCAGGGTCTAGCTGGTAACGGTCAATCAAGTCTAGAAATTCCTGATCTGACAACTTTTTAGCATAGTCATGAAGAAGACCTGCTAGACTTGCTTTCTCAACATCTACACCAAAGCGCTGAGCTAACTCCATAGCGGCACGCTCCACACCTAGACAATGGGTTAGACGTTTCTCAGGTAGAAGCTCTGCCATTTTTTCCAACAAGGCCTCACGGGAGCAGTTGATATAGTCTTGATAGGACATCAGTAGAGCCCCTCCTTCTCGATGTAGTCTAGCACTGGCTGAGGTAGGAGAAAGTTGGGTTTCCGACCTTGGGCAATGAAGTCCCGCACCATGCTGGACGAGATATCCATGAGCGGTACGTCCACCCAGATAACTGGATAGGAAGTCCCTGCCTTGTAGCGTGGACGCTGAACCCCCACAAACTGAACCATGTCAACCAGTTCATCAATTCGGTACCACTTAGGCAGATAGTCAACCATGTCGGCACCGATGATAAAGTAATAATCCGTATCTGGATGTTGCTCTGTCAAGATTTTCATGGTGTCGTAGGTGTAGGAAATACCCTTGCGCTCCAACTCAATGGTTTCAATGACTAGGCCGTCAATCCCCTCAATTGCCAACTCAAGCATCTTGAGACGATGGTGTTCAGGGATGGTTTCCTTTTTATCAACGTGAGGAGGTTGGTATTCAGGCATGAGAAGAACTTGAGCCAGTCCCAACTGTTGCCGTACTTGATCCGCAACAATGAGATGGGCATTGTGAACAGGGTTAAAATTCCCCCCTAAAATCCCAACTTGTTTGCGTTTTTTCTCCTTGATTTCTGGCTCCAACTCTACCTTGGTAAAGGGAGTCAATAGTTCGATTGTCATAGGCTAGTCCCCTTTATTTCTCTATAAAAACAGTTATTTGGAGTTTCGGTCTTAGATTTCTTTGACTTTCTTAGAAATCTTGCGATTTTCTTTCTTGCTAGATTGTTTAAACAAAATCAAGATGCGTCCTATTTTTTGGACTGTATCCACACCGATTTCTTCTTCCAAAATTTCAGCTACTTCGTGGATGTTTTCATCTGTGTTTTGTAAGAGAGTAACCTTGATTAATTCACGCGCATCAAGAGCTTGACGGACGCTGGTTTTGATTTGGTCGTTGAGTCCATTTTTCCCGATTTGGATGATAGGTTTGAGGGTGTGTGCCTGGCTGTTGAGGAAGGCACGTTGTTTTGATGTTAATGACATAATTTTCTTCCTTGTTTTTTGATAGTTATTTTAGGTGGTGAGGGACGGTCGGAACTAATTTTCCAAAGATTTCATCTTTGAAAAATGGATTTCCTGACCTCACAATTGAGCCTTGGTCTCAATTGTGCCCCTTGCCAATCTACAGATTGGCAATCACACCACAGCAATAACTATCGCTATATGAGCTCACTTTGTTCGCTCAGCGATTTTGTTTTAAATAATTGCTTTTCGTGTGACGACGGCGACGCCTTCTGGTGCCCAGACGGCGACTTTTGCTGTGCCTGTTACACGAATCCAGCCTAGGCCTGAGATGACTAGGTCTGTCTTATCTTTAATGGTAAAGACATGCTGGACTAGCCTTGGGAAATCTTCTTTTTCCTTGCTATTTGGTGGTGTCAGAAGAGTTCCTAGGTGCTTATCGTAGAAAGCACTAGCTCCTTCAAGCTTGCTACGATGGAGTTTGAGTTCATTATCAAAGAAAGCAGTAAATCCTTGCTTTTCTCCTGCTATAAAGTCAAAGCGTCCCAAACCACCTAAAAATAGGGTTTGCTCAGGATTAAGCTGATAGGTCTTAGGCTTGATTTCCTTTTTAGGACTGACATACTTGAGGTTTTTGGCCGTCAAGTAGTGAGCCATCTGGTGGCGGTGGATAATTCCCGGCGTATCGTAAATATAAGATCCGTCGTCAAGCGGAATCTCTATTTTGTCCAAGGTTGTCCCTGGAAAGCGTGAAGTAGTGATGACATTCTGATCACCCGTGATTTCTTGGATAATAGCATTGATTAGAGTTGATTTTCCAACGTTGGTCACACCGACCACATAGACATCGCGGCCCTTACGGTAGTGTTCAATCTTATCAATGACTTCCTTAATGGCATGTTTATTTTGTGCTGAAGTTAGGACCACATCGACTGGACGAAGACCTTCTTCATGGGCACGTTTCATGAGCCACTGGCTAATCTTACCAGACTTAACTGACTTAGGAAGGATATCTTTTTTATTTCCTACCAAGAGGACATCATTGCCCGAGACGAAACGTGGTAAACCTGGGATGACAGATCCATTAAAATCAAAGATATCAATGACATTGACCACTAAAGCATCACTGTCTCCCACCTCGTGCAAGAGCTTGAGGAAATCATCGTCCGTCAACTGGACATCCGTGATTTCATTGTAGTGGCGGAGACGGAAACAGCGTTGGCAATAGACTTCGCCAGTCTCCAAACCTTTTTCAAGTGCCGACTGGGGGGTAAAACCAAGACCAGCTTTATCTGTCGTCTGAATGGTTGCTCCACAACCAATACAGAGAATTTCTTCCATAGTTAAATTCCTTTTTTATATGTAATCGGTCCGTACTTTTCAGTGATTTTTCTCATAACACGACGCTCACGAGTTCGGTTAATCTGCGTTTTGATTGAGTCATGTTGGACCAAGGGTTTGACTAAAATTGACCGAATCCCTGCACGGTGGGCTGCTCGTATATCTGTCATGAGCTGGTCACCAACCATGACCACTTCCTTTTTGTCATAGTGGAATTCCTTCATAGCACGGTCAATACCAAATGTGAAGGGCTTCAAGGCCCAGTAAACGTAATCAATCCCAAATTTCTCAACTGCTCGTTGAACGCGTTTTTTGGTGTTATTTGACACTACGATAATGCCAATACCCGCGTCCCGAAGGTCATGTAGCCATTGCTTCATCTCTGGCGTTCCATCAGGGTTGTTCCAAGCAATGAGGGTATTATCCAAATCGACCAAAACAGCCTTGATTCCCTGCGCCTGCAGGCTTGGGACTGTCAGATCATAGACTGCTTCCACAGCAAAATCTGGTATATAATTTTCAATCGCCATTCTGGCTCCTTTTCTTAACTTTTTTTCGCAATTTTCCTTAGTAACAAGGATAAAACAATCCACAAACCTGCACTAGCCAAACTGATATAGAGCCAAGCATGGGGCTCATCTGTTAAAGGTAAGGGAACATTCATTCCGAAAAAGCCTGTCACGACTGCCAAAACAGCTAGCAAGACTGAAATGATAGTCAAGGTTGTCAAATTGTCATTCAGATTATTGTTTAGAATATTGTTGTAAGAGGCTGAAAGCTGCTGTAAAATCTGAGAGATTAGGTCTGTCATGGATACCAGCTGATGAGCCTCAATCATGGCATCATCAAACTGTTCTCTCTCAATCTCATCAAAACTACGATACAAGGCATGACCTTGAATATGCTCTAACAAAATCCGATTTTGTTTGGCAGCTGCCGTCAGATAAACCATACCAGTCTCCAAATCAGACAGGGCAAAGAGGTTTTTCTTGGTAGTTCGCTGGCGCAAGAGGTCATTGACCTCATCCCTACTCTTGTCCATCTGCTCAATGACAGGATAGTAGGCATTGCTGATGATTTCCAGACTGGCAAAGAGAAACTTATAAATCGAAAGCGTGTCATGGCTCTCCAGATAACGAGTCATCTGTTCAATGACATAGGCGTTCTTGGTATTACTAATGGTAATCAGGCGACGATGCTCGACAATAAAGGTCATGGGAAAAGTCTCATAGTAGGCCTTGTCCTTTTTTACGTCTAGGACATTATAGATAAAGGTAACCGTCCCACTTTCACGGTGGTAGTCCATGTGGGCGCGCTCGTTTCTATCCAGTGCGTATTCAATGGTTTCCTTGTCCAAACCGTAAATTTCAGAAAGGTCTTCTAGTTTATTCAACTTTCCTAGGTCTAGGTCTATCCAGGTACAACCATTGCCCAACTGCTTTTCTAAAACCATCTTTTCTCCTTATTAAACTCCCTCTATTGTACCACAAATTACTTAAAATAACAGGTCTAGTCTGTACGTGAGAAATTGCTAACAACTGTGATATTTCGGTTAGGGACAAAGTGAAGGGCTTGCTCCTCGCTACGAAGCTGTGTCGTACGAATTCCCACACTGACAACCTTACCCGATACAGTAATCGGTCCATTTGTCAGAACGACCTCATCTCCCACATCCAGTTGACGTTCAAAGAGGATGAAAAAGCCATTGATGACATCAGACAGAAAGCCTTGGGCTCCCATACCAATCGCTACCCCAGCAATACCAGCTCCAGCCAGCAAACTAGAAACTGGCAAACCTAAAATCGACAAAATGCAGTAGAGTAAAAAGAAATATAGCGTATAATTAAACACATTTTCTAGTAAACGTGAGATGGTTTTTTGGCGTCCAACATCATGACGAGACATTTTTAGAGAAGGTTTGACAATTCTCTGCACCATGGTATGAAGCATTTTTTTAGCAATATAAAATACAATCAAAAGCAGTAAAAGAGAAATGACCTTGGTTAGAATATTCTCGATAATGGTTGTCACATCTAGCTTTTCAATATAAGCCTGAATAAATTTTTGCATATAAAACTCCTTTATTTCATTATACCATATTTTCATCAGTCTCATTCTCCATAAATATTCAAAAAATAGACAGAAAATTCTTGATTTTGTCTATCATTTATACTATAATCATAATCACTACACAAAAAGGAGATTATTATGAAAAGAATCATTCATGCTTGGAATAAGGCAAGCCTTGTCAAGCGTATCTTGATTGGTATGCTTTATGGGGAATCCTAGGACTGACCCTTCCTAATCTCTCAGGGATTGGGCTACTCGGGGATTTATTCGTTGGAGGTCTAAAAGCTGTTGCTCCTATCCTAGTCTTTGCCCTCGTTGCCAATGCCCTTTCCCAACATCAAAAGGGACAAGATAGCAATATGAAAACTGTTGTTTTCTTGTATATCCTATGATAGGGACTTTCGCCGCTGCTCTTGTAGCTGTACTAGCAAGTTTCATCGTCCCTATTGAAATTACCCTAAATAGTGCCAATACTGAAATTGCACCACCAGATGGGATTGGGCAGGTCCTCAGCAACCTCTTGCTCAAACTGGTTGACAGCCCAGTCAACGCCCTGCTTACTGCTAACTATATTGGAATCTTATCTTGGGCAGTCATTTTTGGAATCGCTATGAGAGAAGCCAGTAAAAATAGTAAAGAATTGCTAAAAACTATCGCTGACGTGACTTCTAAAATTGTCGAATGGACCATCAATCTGGCTCCATTTGGAATCCTTGGTCTTGTTTTTAAAACCATTTCTGACAAGGGAGTCGGAAGCCTTGCCAACTACGGTATTTTATTGGTTCTATTAGTAACGACTATGCTTTTTGTTGCCCCTGTGGTCAACCCTTTGATTGCCTTCTTCTTTATGAGACGCAATCCTTACCCTCTAGTTTGGAACTGCCTCCGTGTCAGCGGTGTGACAGCCTTTTTCACTCGTAGTTCTGCGACTAACATTCCTGTCAACATGAAACTCTGCCATGACCTTGGACTCAACCCAGATACCTATTCTGTTTCTATCCCACTCGGTTCTACTATCAATATGGCTGGAGTAGCGATTACCATTAACCTTTTGACCCTTGCTGCAGTTAACACTCTTGGAATTCCTGTTGACTTTGCCACAGCCTTTGTCCTCAGTGTGGTAGCAGCTATCTCAGCCTGTGGTGCTTCAGGTATTGCCGGAGGTTCCCTCCTTCTTATCCCAGTTGCTTGTAGCCTTTTCGGTATTTCTAACGATATTGCCATACAAGTTGTTGGGGTTGGTTTTGTGATTGGTGTCATCCAAGACTCATGTGAAACAGCCCTTAACTCTTCTACAGATGTCCTCTTTACCGCCGTTGCCGAATACGCAGCAACCCGTAAAAAATAACTCATCAAGGCAAGCCTGCTCATGTCTTGTCTTTTACGCTTTTATTCTAACTTATTAGGAAATTCTTATGTCTATTAGCCAACGTACGACCAAGCTCATCTTAGCTACCTGTCTTGCCTGCCTGCTTGCTTATTTTCTCAATCTTTCGTCAGCAGTTTCGGCTGGAATTATCGCTCTCTTGAGCCTATCTGATACGCGTAGAAGTACTTTAAAACTGGCTCGCAATCGTCTTTTTTCTATGCTTCTAGCTCTGGCTATCGGTGTTCTAGCTTTTCACTTGAGCGGATTTCATATCTGGAGTCTCGGCCTCTATCTGGCCTTCTACGTTCCTTTAGCCTACAAGATGGGCTGGGAAATTGGCATCACACCAAGCACGGTTTTGGTTAGCCATCTCTTGGTTCAAGAGTCAACCTCTCCAGACCTCCTAGTCAACGAATTCCTTCTCTTTGCTATTGGTACAGGATTTGCCTTGCTTGTTAATCTCTATATGCCTTCACGAGAAGAGGAAATCCAGCACTACCACACGCTGGTGGAAGAAAAGTTAAAAGATATCCTCCAGCGCTTCAAATACTATTTATCCAGAGGAGACGGACGCAACCGAGCACAGCTGGTAGCAGAATTAGACACGCTTTTGAAAGAAGCCCTCAGACTGGTCTATTTGGATCACTCTGACCACCTCTTTCACCAGACCGACTACCATATCCACTACTTTGAGATGAGACAGCGACAAAGTCGTATCCTGAGAAACATGGCCCAACAGATTAACACTTGTCACCTTGCCGCCAGTGAAAGCCTGATCTTAGCGCAACTCTTTTCAAAAATTGCAGGTCAACTGAGCAAGACCAATCCTGCTTCTGATTTGCTAGATGAAATTGAACGTTATCTGGAAGTCTTCCGGAACCGCAGTCTGCCCAAGACAAGAGAAGAATTTGAAACCCGCGCCACCCTTCTTCAACTCCTACGTGAAGCCAAAACCTTCATCCAAGTAAAAGTTGATTTTTACCAAAAATATAGACAGTAATACTCTTCAAACTACGTCAGCTTCACCTTGCTGTATATATGTTACTGACTTCGTCAGTTCTATCCACAACCTCAAAACCGTGTTTTAAGCAGCCTGCGGCTAGCTTCCTAGTTTGCTCTTTGATTTTCATTGAGTATAAAAAAGAAAACTTCAGACCAATCCACAAAAGGTGAATATCTGAAGTTTTCTTTTATTTATAAGTAATCACCATAAAGGTTAATAGTAGAACAAATAAAGCCAAACTCACCAATAAAGTGAGCACCTTGACCAAGGTGTTGCTCTGCCAGTAGCTTGGTTTACCAATATTACTAGTGGCATCCATGGAAAATAGTTGATTTTGACGGGGTTGTATAGTTACCAATACAATCAAAGCAAGAGATAGGATAATAGCTAAAACAATTAGTATTTCAATCATAGATCTACCTCAAAATTCCCAGCAAAGTAAAGAGCAAACCAATCAGAATCATCAAACCCAGTAAAAGTGAAAAAGTCTTACTAATCTTTTCCCCTCGGGTTTCTTTTTCCTTCTTGATGGGTTTTTGTTTCAACTCTTCCATGCGGCCTTCAACGTCTTTGTAAAATAAATCTTCCTCTGACATGTTAGCCTCCTAAAACAGTTTGCATGGTTTCCTGATATCTCACCAAGTCAACATAATTTGCATGTTGGCCTTGTTTGCAAAGTGCCTGACGCATTTGATCAACATCTGAAAGGGCCAATTTAATGGTCTCAACCAAAGCAGCAACTTCACTACTTTCAAATAGATGGTCTGGAGCGATATAAAGTCTATTGTGCACCGTCTGATTAAAGCCAAGAATCAAGAGATTGTGCTCAAAGGCCTGACGCACTGCCTGTAGCAACTCATTACTGTGGTTTATATCCAAGTAAATATCCGACAGTTGATACAGCTCCTGAATCTTCTGTGGACTAGCGTTCTGATAAAGGACCACATTAGGATAACGAAGCATATCTAAGAGCTTAGAAGACATCTCTGTCACCGCTGCAATACGGAAAGTGACATCAGGCAAGGCTCCTGCGATTGCTTCTACTTGCTCAATCTGATCTGAATTGGTCAAGATTAAGGCATCTCGTCTTAGGAAATTATCACGTTTGAACTGGTAATGATAACCCAAGTGCACAAACTGATCATGGTATTTCTCGTCAGTTAACTCTAAAGCGCGCTCATAAGTCGTCTTATTTGGAATGATGATCTTCTTAGTACGCACATTATCACTTTCCAAAATCAACTGCATATTACCTGGAATGGCATCATAGAGAGGTTCCTGCCATACCAAGACATCCGAGCCAGATTTATCTGGATGATGGAAGGAAACCAAGAAAGGAGTCGCTAGAGTATTAAAGATAAGCTGACTGGTATCTATTTCCAAATCTTGCAAAAAGAAGGTGATAAATTCAACTTTATTTGCAAAGTAACGCATGGACTGACCAGGCAAAGTCAATAAGATATCACCCGTCACATGGTTTTCCAGTAAAACTTGTTGGCCATTAACATCTTGGTAAACTGTCATAATCGGCTCGCTATCTGCGCTATAAGTGGTTTTAGCAAAGCAAGCACCAAAGCGATTGTAGTGGTCAACCTGACGTACTCGACCTTCTAGGTCTTTCCAGTCTACCTGTTTAACCAAGCGAGCCTGCATTCCATCAGCATAATGAATGACAGCCCTCTCCTGCGTCACATCTTCAATACAAGCAGACTGATTATCTCCTAAAATTTCCCAAAAATCTGAAACGGGAACTTGGTTAAAATAGAGAGGTTTTCCATCCTCGTAACCTAGATAATAGGTAAAAGGAGAAAGCAGACCATCAGGCAGAAAACCATCTGCATCGATGACCACTCCAAGTTGAGAAAGACCAGTAGCGACTAGACTTTCATGTAAATCTCGACTTTCTTGACTGTAACTATCATAAAGTTCAATCATGGAGCACCTCCTCTACTGTTTTCTTCCACTTTTCTAAAATTTCTTTGGTCAAGAAGCCTTCTGCAATTTGATAAGAATAGGCACGCATAGCTTCCAAACGATTTTCTTGATACAATTGACAAATCTTAGCGGCATAAGCTTGCTTGATTTGGTCTTCTACATGGTCAGATGAACTTGGAATCAAATAACCATTTTGCCCATCCTCTATAAAGGTCTGATTACCATAAGGCACATCAAAACCAATTAGAGGTAGACCTGAACCAATAGCTTCCATCAAGGTCAGACCAAATCCTTCGCTGGTAGAAGCCGTTAAGTAGACCTCATACTGGCTATAAATCTGCGAAAGTTCCGCATGCCCCTTGAGCTGGATATAATTCTCAGCCTGATGATTTGCAATAATGTCTCTAAGCAGAGAATCTTCTCCTCCACTACCATAAATATCAAAGGTTAATTCAGGGATTTCCTTACGAGCCTCAATCACAGCTTTCACAAGCCAATCAATGTGTTTTTCTTTGGCAAGACGTGAAGCCGTAATCAATGAAAATGGTTTGCGCCCTTGACTTGAATCTGTCAAGGAATCAATACTGCCTACAGGAATGGTAACAATCTTTGGTTGATGCTGAGTATATTTGGCAAATTGCTCTTGTAGAACTTCATTTTGTCTATCAGTAGACACGATAAAGAAGTCAACCTTATCTGCATTGGTAAACTGATAGTCATAATAGTTATTCCAAAGGATATAGTCCTCATTTGTAGCATTTTCACTATAATGCTCCGCATGAACAACTACCGCTAGATGTGCTGTCTGTGCTTCCTCAAACACAACCTGTCCAATACCTGTCTCCCTATCCAGAATAACCAAATCAGACTTGTTCAAATTCAAAGATTTCATAAAGGCACGCACAAAAGCTTGCTTTCCATAGAAAATCTTATCCTTGAAATGATAAACTTCTTCCTTCCCTTGATTCATCAAGATATCATAGACTGGAGTCCCGTCTTCATTGTAAAAAGTTCGTTGGTATAAGACTGCAACATTGTCCTTGGGAGCAAAATACTCGCTACAATAACGCGTATAAGAAAAGTAATCCTTCCGAATCAGGTTTCCCTTAAAAACATACTCGGCATGTTGAACCAAGTCCTTGTCCTCATCCACCAAATAACAGGTTACAAACTTATCTTGGTCAAAAAAGAAGACACGTAAAACCTTGCCATTTTTTTCTCTGTGACTTTCTTCACCACCAAAGTAAGCCAAGACATCATCCACTGTCACGCTAGTAGGCGCAATTTTGATGTCTGTGAAATGATTATAAAGCCAGATAACCTGATTATCATCAAAACCAATATTGGCTGTTAAGTGCTGAATATTATCGGCTAAAATCATATCTGTAAAGATAAACTTAGAGGACAGATTTAATTTCCGAAAAACACCAGCACGATAGGCTTGAGCGTATTCAACACCGCTACTAGCCCAACCAATTCCTAAATTTATATTGTAAATTGTCATATTTTCTCCTCTTATGGAAAATGAGTCACGATTTCACCTTTTGGAGTGACCTCAACCAGCCCCATCAGGAGATTACGCACCATATCCGCACGGATTTGTTCTTTCATAGCTTCAAAGCCCGCGTAGGCTTCTTGATAGTACTCTACGATTGGATTTTTCTGACTAGCAGATTGACCACCGATAGCCATGGATAGCTGTTGTAGATAGTCTACCTGCTCTACCCAGTTGTCATCAATGGCTTTAAGCAGTGAAAGTCGTAAAAACTGTTCATATAAGTCATGTTGATTAAGTAATTCTTTCTTTTCAGAAAGTTCTTTATCAATCACCTGCTTCATAAAGCTACGAACTGCAGTTTTGTCAGTTACATCTATATAATCTGGAACCTCTTTAACATGAAAACTAATATTGGTCACAATAAAGTGAAACAGTAATTCACGACTAGCATAGTGATCAGCCGCTACCTCTTCTGTATATCTCTCAATGATATCCACAACAACATCCTCTAAGTCACGAGAACCATCTATTAGACGATTACGCTCCTTGTAAATCATATCCCGTTGAATATTCATGCTTTCAGCATATTCTAGAGTCTGACGACGTGCCGAACGGCCAGCACTATCACTAGCATGTTGAGCCTTTTCGACTAGTTTCCGGTATTTACGACCTTTCAATACTTCCGGTTGAGTCATATCTTGAACCTGATAGTCTTTGTACTTTTTATGCACCCAAGATGGACCAAATTTCTTGATAACATCATCCTCTAAGGATACAAAAAATTTACTCATACCAGGATCTCCCTGACGACCAGAACGGCCACGAATTTGTAGGTCGATCTGCTGACTTTCCATCCGCTCAGTCCCAATAACAATCAAGCCCCCAAGCTCTGCGACTCCTTTACCAAGCTTGATATCCGTACCACGTCCTGCCATAGAGGTAGCCACTGTCACAGCCCCCATCTGACCTGACTCGGAGATAATCTGAGCCTCACGCGCCGCATTATTAGCATTTAGGACATTATGGGCAATCCCTTCACGAAACAAGAGAGACGAATAGAGTTGAGACATTTCAACTGAGCCTACAAAAACGAGTAAAGGATTTCCCTTAGCATGGTATTGCTTGATGTACTCCAAGGATGCATACACTTTTTCAGGTAAAGTGATATATAGATTATCTGGATAGTCAATCCGTTGTCTCGGACGATTGGTTGGAATGCGTACTACAGACATATTGTAAGTTTCAATAAACTCTTTTTCCGCGACCTTACCTGTCCCTGTCATACCAGATATCTTATTAAACATCTTAAAAAGACTCTGATAGGTGATCGAGGCCATAGCCCGCGTCTCAGGAGATAATTTGACATGTTCCTTGGCTTCAATAGCCTGATGGAGACCTCCTTGAAGTTTAGTCATTTCCATTAGACGCCCTGTTCCCTTATCAACCAGTACCATCTCATTTCCACGAATGATATAGTCCTTATCTTTAGTAAAGAGCTTATGAGCTCGAATCGCATAAACCAAATGACGAGCAAAAGACGCATGCTCTTCCTTGTATAAATTATCAATCCCTAGGAAATTCTCAGCAGACTTGGCCCCCTTAGTAGTGAGCCAAACCTCCTCTTTCTCCTCTTTAAAGATATAATCCTCTCCTTCGACCAAGGTTGTTACAAGTGTATCAATGATCGCATAGTAATTAGACTGAACACGAGGAGAACCCGCAATAATCAGAGGAGTTTGTGCACTATCAAGCAAGATATCATCAATTTCATCAATAATCACATAGTTAAACGGTCGTAAAAACTTACCTTCTTCATTCGAGGCTAGGTTATCATTTAGATAATCAAAACCTAAATTACTATTGGTTGTGTAGATGATATCCGAAGCATAGATAAGCTTCTTTTCTTCAGCTTTCATTTCCTTCTTTGGATCTTCCGTAAATGGTACACCAATGGTCAATCCTAGAAAACGATAAACTTGACCCATTTCCTCGACATCACGCTTTGATAAATACTCATTAGGAGTCACAACCATCACTCCTTCTCCTGAAAAAGCGTTCAAATAGACAGGCATGGTAGCTGTCAATGTCTTACCTTCCCCCGTATTCATCTCAGCAACATTTCCATAGTGCATGACAATAGCTCCCATGACTTGAACATCATAGGGGAACATCCCTAAAATCCGCTTATCTGCTTCACGCACCACAGCAAAAGCTTCAACCAAAATATCGTCTAGACTTTCTCCCTCGGAAAGACGCTGACGAAACTCTACTGTTTTAGCTACTAATTCTTGATCCGAAAGAGAGGACATCTTGCCTTTCAGGGCATTAATCTGCTTTAAAATCTTTTTCACTTTCCTAAGCTGGAAATCTTGACCTAAACGTCTAAACACTTCTGATCTCCTTAATAGAAAAATGATAGAAAGTTAAGGACTCAAATCCAGCACTTAAAAGAGAAACTTGATAAGTATAACTATCTTCTGGATAAGTAAATATGAAATCTTTCACTTTTTCTACCTTTTTTTCTAAAATATCACCATAGCGGTCAAAAAAAGTTATCTTGGTATAAACTCCATTTTCAGGCTGACAATCAAAAACCAGTGATAGTTGATACTCCTGCTTTCTTTTTAATAAGGGAAGCTGAGGTTGGGTTCGTGCAGCCTGGTAATTGACACTAGAAAACCAAGTCTTTAGAATCTCACCAGATGGCAATAGAGGATTATACAGACGAACACTTTTGTCAGGGTAATAAGATACAGTTGTTCCATACATATAAGTCCCACCAACTTCTCCCCAATGAATAGACTGTCTCTGTGTAATAATCATCTTTTCTCCCTTCCAAAACCAGTCTCTAAGACCATTCTATAAAAGTGCAAAAACCAAGAAATATTGGTATCTGTATCATCATTGTGTCGTCCAGCAGTTCCTTTAGATAAAATCTTCGCACCTGTATTACACAGATAAGACACTAATTGTTCATAGGCTTGTGGATCCATTTCTTCATCTTTCATATAGGATAAACCAAAGGTTGTCTTTGAAAAATTTGCTTGTTTAAAAATTTTCCAAAAACGCTGATCCAACTCCGTCATATCTTGAGAACTTGTCCCACCTGTATGATGAATTAAACAATCAAAAGCTAAGTTAGAGACACCCGGTGCGTCCAAACGTCCACGACTAGCTATAGTTCCTAAATTAGCCAAGGGCTTACCAACTATGATGGCATGGGGTTCAAAAGAAGCACCATAATAGAGAGCCGGAAACGTTCCCATAGAAAGACCTGATAAAATCAAATCCTTATGATCAAAGCCTAAATAATCAAGATAGTGAGTGATCATATCCTTTACTTTTCCCTCTAGCTCATCCGTTCCGAGATAAAAAGCTCCCCCCTCTAAACGTGGATCAGAAAATAAAATGAAGGGACATCCAAGAGTTTTCATCATAAAGTAACCCTCGAATCCTTCTGCAGGTCGATAACCTGCAAAATAGACAGTCAAAGGCGGTTTAAAATCACCTGGATGGAAGAAATAGTTTATTTCATCACGCTTGGAATCATGTAGGATATTTCCACCAAGTACAAACTTACCAAATTGTTTTCGACTCCATCGTTGGTGAAGATTACCTAGTTTGATAGTTCCACGACCTCTTGCTTCAACAGATATCGAGAGAAAGTAGTCTCCGTCTCGACTATCCATAAAAAGTGCTTGCTCCAAGTCTTTTTCAGATACTATTACTTCTTCAAAGAAATCATCAACAGACCCACTCCACATTTTACGGATGACCAAACGAAAGTCACAATTGCCTTCCTTCTCATATTCAAGCCACAACTCAATAGGGAGTGTTTTTTGCACCATAATATTATAAGCCCAATAGGCAAGCTGGGCAAAATCTTGCCCAAACTCACCTTCCAAACTGACATAATCCAATCCTTGATAAGAAATAGCTCCTGTAAAATTTGGATTGACTTGTATCGTCGGAGGAAAGAGTTTATCACCATACCCACCGCCAAAAAGAGATTTACTTAAATCATTGATTAGTTGTTGGGGACTTAAAAAATCAATTGCTTGTGCACATCGTTTTTTTAGAAAATCCACAACCTCTCTATCATTTATTTGTAGATTCTGGTTATAGAACAAAGTATAAGGTTCAAAATATTTTACATAGGAAAATAAGTCTCTGGAATACTGACCATCTTCTATTAAAACTGCATGAAAACGGCTAATATCCTCTTTTTCGATTATTTCACGAAGAGCTTCTGATGAGTTTGGGTAAAAATGATACCAATTCATATTTTCAGGTATGTCATAGTGATTTTCCCAATTGGCAAGTCCTATCTGTAAAATATTAAGTTCCTTTGACATTTTTAACCTCCTCTATCCATTTCTCTAATTTTCCAAGAAATTGTTGTCCAGTGTGCTCCTTAATCTTATCAATCGAATAAATTAAAGCCTCATTCCACTCTTTCAACCTATCAGTGTAATAATGTGCAGCCTTAGAAAATTCTGCCACATCTGTCAGCAAATAACCATTTTTTAAATGTTCCACATAGACGGTTTCAACTAGGTTGATTTGAGGAATTCCTGCACTAATCCCAGCTATCTGTGTATAGAGATGAGGATGACTATTTAAATCCACAATCAAACGGACAAATTCTAGTGTTTTTATCAAATCTAACTCATCATTCAAGTTGACAAACTGTATACGTAAGTCCTGGTGTTGATTTTCTTCCAGAGGATTTTCTGCATCACCATAATCAATCGCCTTTCCCAAATTTTCGGATTGAATGTTTTCTTGGATGAAAGACTCAACAATCCCTTCAACCACATTCATTTGCTCCTGACTAGCAGCAAAGGCTCCAAAAATCACCTCAGTATCCTTATTTTCAGCGACAAAGGACAAGACTTGAAGCAGAGCTTGATTATCAATCCCCTGCTCAAAATCCAGTTGAAAATAAATGATGGATTCTTTCTTAGTTTGGCTTCGTCCCAATCGTAATCGGGTGTCAAAAGATGATAAATGATAACATTGATGCATTCGTTCAGGATACAACTCCTGCAACAATCGTAAACTATCCTCTCTATCCACCAAAATCAAATCCGATTTTTCAAAAGTTACATCTAAATCCCTAAAGGTATCTTGAGGATTACGTCCAATGAACAGACTCAACAGTTTAGGATTAGTACTAGGTAAACGATCTAGTACCAACTGGTCATGATGAAAATGAGAAGGAAGCATAAAAATATCCTGATCCTTCACATACGTTTGCAGATAATTCTCAAAAAATTCTGCCACCAGATCTCCCATATTTTGATAAGTAAGCATTTTAAAGCGATAACCCAAAATTGGATTGATTTCTACCCGTCCGCCTTCTTTTAAACGCTCTCTAAATTGCCAAACTCCCTTAGGATTCAAATATTCTTGATAGGCTGCTTGCCCATCTTCAAAAAAAATAATACTCGATATAAACCCTCGATCATCCATGATATGGTGCATATGTATTTGACCATTCGGTCCAAAATACTGTATATCACTGATGAAACCTTCAACTCCATGTTCAACCTTAGCAAATTTCTTCCCATTTTTTTGAACGATAATCGTAAAGGGACTATAAATAAATTCACAGTCATCATCCCACTCAATATCTCTAATGCTTAAAACTTGGGTATGGAGATTATGAAAATCTTGCATAACATCAAAAACGGAATAAGTATCCGTTTCTAACACACCATGTCTATATAAAAAATAACGTAGATGAGGCTGGTAAGCTAATACTAATAGACGAGAATCTATATCTTGCTCTTGAAAGAGCCGAATCTGGTGAAAGGTATCATCAAACTCTAGACGAAAATGAGAAAAATACCATGGAGTGATATCTGCATGCCATGTTCTTTCTGACCCATACCAAGCTGGAATAAAATAATACATAAAAGTCTCCTAAATCAAAGGTCTATAGGTCTCATTTAGCCTTAAAGCCTTGACCTCGTCTCTAATCGTAAAAATCATGCCCCCGAACATCATAAATAAGCCTGGAATCATTGCCAATCGTAATAACTTTTCATCAAACAAAACAAAAAGCATGGGACCACCTGCCATAATCACATTAAAGAGACCACCTATGACTGAGAAACGAAGGACCAATCGATTAATAAATCGACTAGTATCCGCACCTGGATAAATACCATAAATGTATTCTCCAGATTTTTTCATACGGTCTGCAATCTCTTCTCCATTCATCGTAACAAAAGCAAAAATGATACTAAATAAAAATAAGACCGAAATATAAACATAGACCCACAAAGGCTTCCCAACCATAAATTCCTTTGATAAAGCCGCTAGCCCTGAATGATTAGGGAAAATAAATCCCAACAAGATGAACAAATAAGCTGGTACACTAAGAAAACTCATCACATACATATAAGGCATCCCACCTGCAGGATTCAACATGATTTCGAGATAAGAATAGCGTTTAAATCGATTGTGTAAGCCAATTTTATTAACAGGAACCAAATAGCGAGCTCGATACATAAGGACAAGCAAGTAAGAAAATATAATGGTCATAAAAACAAGCAAGACAACAATCCCTGTAGGGATATAAACCAGTTTAAAAGTTTCAATAACATCCTGAGGGATATTTAAAACAATGCTGGATAGGAGGATTACAATAGAACCCCCAATTCCCATGCTAGCATTTAAATCTGACAACCAAACAAGAAAAAACGTTCCTGCTATGAGTAACAAGGTATTCATTAGAGCAACCAAAATTACCGAGTAGGAGGATTGTACTGGCAAGCTCAAGCTAACTGCCAAGGATTGAATCACAGCAATTAGCAAGGTCAGATACATTTTTCGACGATCTTGAATTTCAATCGCTGTAGAACTTAGCCCCAATTTTTTAGAATATGAAAACATCTGCCACAAAATCATAGCTGACATCCAAGGGGATAATCCAACAGAAAAAATTGACAAACTTCTTAGATTTCCACCTGTTAGGGCGGCTGAGAAGGCTAGATAGGCTGTTGAACCTCCTAAAAAATCTTTAGTATTTAGGTCAACAAAAGGGAGAATAATACGACTTCCCAATACATAGATAAACAGTAGAAATAAGGTAAATAGTCCTTTTTTTACTGCTATTGACGAATAAATCTTAGTCATAAAACACTCCCCTCACCTTCATTGTTTGTGATATGGTAAATAACAATTCTTTTATTTCAACTTTTACCATTTCTTTGTTCTGCATCAAAAAACAACTTTAATCTGAAACAAATATCTTTATATTCCTCAGTATCTGTTAATTGATGGTATTCTAAAGTTTGCTTATAATCTTTTAAAAGATTGACAAATCGAATACGCAGAACGGAGACATCCAAACCAGCCAAGACACAATCCGATATTTTCTTAGAAAACACTTCAACAATATCTCTTGCCCAGGAAAGATCAAATTCCGTTCTCATGATGCTTCCTGAACGTCTTCTATACAGATAGAGATTATCGTTTATAAAGACAATTTTAGAGGCTAAAAGATAAAAGCGATGCATAGTTGCTTCATCATCAAAGCGGCGACCATTTGAAAAGTGAACTTCATTGAATAATTCTTTTTTAATCAACTTAAATGTCGGCAATATAAAGGCCGAGCTATTGAATTTCCAATCTCCTGCTTGACGGTTCATAATTTCTTGTATAGCTAATTCTTCGACGCAAAAATCTTGCCCTGTTACATAAAAATAAAAATTCCCGTCACTTTCGTCATAATTATAGTAATTCCCTATAACAACATCTGCATCCTTTTCTTGGACTTGCTGATAAAGAGTTTCAATCATATTTTCTTTTACGATATCATCTGAATCAACAATCGTGATGTACTCTCCCTTAGCTACACTAATCCCCATATTTTTAGCTTGTGCTGCCCCCTTATTTTCTTGATGCAATACTCACACACGATTATCTTGCATCATAAAAGCATCACAAATTTCCCCAGAATTATCCGTAGAACCGTCATCAACTAAAATAATTTCTATATTTTGATAGGTTTGCTTCAGAATATGCTCGACACACTCCACTAAATATTTTCCCGTATTGTATATCGGTACCACAACACTAATTAATTCACTCATTACTCTATCTCTATATTCTTCATTCTATCCACTAAATCATCTGGTCTCTCCACAGAAAAAATACCGTCATAGAGTCCATCATCCATACTTTTACGTGTGATATCAAAAGCGAAGATTTTCTTGCCACTTTCTTGTGCCCTTGTAACTACATTAAAAACCTCTCCACCTGTATTAATATCTAAATAAACTATAGAATCGTCTAATAGCCAATCAATTCTACTATGTAATACATTTTGATATACTGTTACATTCGTATACTGTGATAGAGAGGTCAGCTCCTCAGAACAATCACACGGTGCAGCCAAATGAAAATGCCAATCAGGTAACCGTTGTACTAAATACTCTAAATGTTTTATATCTGCACTCCATGTCACAAGCATCACTTGTTTTTTAGACTGATTGCTTCTTTCAAAATAATTTAAATCGGAACGTTGAAAAGCAATCTCTGACCAATCCAAATCTCTATAAACCCACCATAATTCACGTAGTCTAGATATACTATATGTATTCCAAGGTTTATCATGACTAGCATAGTGAACAATTGTAGGTGGATTGTCATCTAGACGTTCACATTCTTGAGCAAGGTGATAAATATCAACACCAACCATATAATTATATGTTTTATCTAACGCTAGCCAATTATCCTCAAAATAAATATTTAAAATACTCTGATCCCCAAGATGAACAACTTGATTCTGCTCGGCCGCTAATTCCAATAAACTATTGACAATAGAATGTTCTTTCCACTTTGCAACATCCATTAATAAAACTCCAGAATTAAATCCAGATTTTCGTCCTTCATAGGCATAGACATCATCAACAGCACCAATTGAATATCCTTTGAGATCTATCTCAAACAAAGTAGCTAGTTCCCCAGTTACAATGATATCGGAATCCAGATACAATACCCTATCAGATTCAACCACTTCTGTCGCAAAAAATCTAAAGTAAGAAGCATAATTTATATGAGGTCCTGTTTTATAGCTTTCAAAAAGTTCTTTATCAATGTGTACACTGCGAATTGTAGAATTCACAACTTCCATTTTTCTCCCCAATAATTTAAACCATTCAGGAGCTATATCACTGTTGAGAATATAAAAATCAACATCTCTATTGTGATACAATACAGACTTTATAGTCGTCTCTAAAGGAATAAGATAGGCATTATCTGCCGCTAATACTATTGATTTTCTCATACTGTTCTCTACCTCATGTAAGATCTGATTGCTGCAACCATTTTTTTCGGAATGGAGCTTGGATAGATACCTTCATATGAAATCTCAGAAAGATTTTCAGAGCAAGTATTGTCGAAAGCTATCATTGGTTTTTTGTACTTAAGCACAAACTCATATGCATCTTCTAATTTTCGATCATGATTCAAATCCAAATACAAATCTGAAGCTATTACTATTTGTTCCAATAACATTGGTAAGGAATTTGGATATACGGTAACATTAGGAAAACGCGTTAAAGCTAGTAGTTCATTTGCCATATTTGTATAAGCAACAATATGAAAATGAACTTCTGGCAATTGCTCCGCCAAATAATCGATTTTCTCGACACACCAAGAATTCGTTAAATTAACACATTGCAACTTAAATATTTGTGATTTACTAGGATACTTCACACTCTTTGAAAACCATTCATTTAAAATAACAGACCAATCCATCAAAGAGTATTCCCACCAAACTTCTCTTAGACGTCCAACAGAAAATTGATTCCAAGGCTTATCCTGAGAAATATAGTGTAAAATTAGTGGCAGTGGTTCGAGCGGAATATCAAAAATGAATTGATGTTTAAAGGCTGCCGCCCCATAATCATATCCTATTTGAAAATTATATTGATCTTCAAGGGAACTATATTGATCTTTAAACAACATATTCAAAATTGACTGGTCTCCTTCTTCCACATTCTCATGTTCTTTTTCTGTTAAGTCAATCAATTTTTGTCGAATAGTTTCAGATCCCCATTTTTTGTTGTTAATCAAGAGAACACCAGCATTGAAGCCGACTCCTGCTCCAAAGCAAGAACGAGCTGCTGCCAAATAATTTTCACCTAAGTCTAATTCAAACAAATCGGTCAAATCACCAGTCACAATCAAATCACTATCTAGATAGAGAACTTTATCTTCTGTTACAAAATCTGGAATAAAATAGCGTGCAAATGTCATATGATTGATATGAGGTAATTTATTAGACCAATTCATTTGAAACTGTGAGCCAATTAACTTGCAGTCAATCAAGTCGCCCCCCATCTCTTGTAAATATATTCTTATTTGACTAAACCATTCCTGAGGAATGTCCTGATTTAGCAGATAAATTTTCAAATGACTATTGTGTCTACAGAGTGACTTCATCGCCGTTTCGATTTGTCGAATATAAGCGTAATCACCTGCAAATGCTACAGCGCGTTTGGTATTTCTCATTTTAAATCCTTATCATTTATTTTAAATAGTCTAGTTTAATATTCGTGCAACAATCTGACTGTTATAGGTTTCATCATCAATAAATTCAATATCTTGGTCGAAATTATGTTCTGCAGTATGTTTATGAGAAAATTTAACCTTAGTTTTAGCTCCCATTTTCATCCATTCATACTCTGAGTCAATATGGCCTACATCCAAAACTTGATAGCCCATCTGGCATAGATTATAACTCAGAACTTTTGCTGTAGGACCCAGCATACATAAAATAAGGCGATTTTCAGCATACTGTAATACAGCTTCTTGAATCTCTTCTATACGCGAATAAGCATTATGAGAAGGACAGATGATCCGCTTAATTGAATTTGCTCCATCAAATAAATCATTACCTACACCTGAACGTGAAGTTACTCCTTCTACAATCAGAATATCCTCATTCTTCCAAATTTGTTTTAATTTTTCAAATTGACTAAATGATTGAGATTTATCCACATAATCAATGTATGGTCTAGATACAAATGTAGTCCCATACCAATCTCCTCTAGCTAATTCTAGATAATCTTTTAAATGATGTTCTAAATGTCCCTTCCAGAAGGCTTCCGCTACTGATGTAAAATTGGAACGGTTAGCAAATACATTTGGTAAGCCGATAACTAATTTTTTATCACTTTGAAGAGAAATAATTTCTTTCAACTGACTTGCAAGATTCTCATCATAGACTTGATAAGGAATAGATTTTCCTAACATTAAATCCATCTCTCCATCTCCAAAGCGAATAATAGAAGATTGGTTTTCTATTATATAATCTAGAGTTTGATTGATATCCTTAACAATAATCGCTGGTGTTCTTGCTTTGAATGTTCCAGAAATAAGATTTTTAATATCTTCTACCATACGTTCAGGTGATTTTGAAGAGTATATCAGTTGTCCAAAAGAGTCATGTTGGGTACTCTCAAAAGAGAAAATGATTTTATTCATTTCATAAACTGAATTCACTACATCATGTGTCGAATGACCACAGCTAATATCCAAATACAAACCCATTCTTACTTTTAATTGTTCTAATTTTTCTGACGTTATAGCTGGATATAAACGAATATTTTGATAGTTATTTTGTAGTTCATATAACTTAGGCCCCATATCTGTCCAGGCTGCTACATCAAAGATAACATGTGGAAGATATTGAGCTAAATAATCTAATTGTTCAATGTCCTGTGTATCAGTAAATATTAAGCAATGAAATGTCTCCTGATTATAATCTTTTAAAAATCGAGAATGACTAGCATAGTCTTTGATAGCTTCTATCATTAAATTGATATTTTCTTCATCAAATACTATTTGATCATACATTCCATGCTGTGTATTAGAAAAACTTAAGATAGGAATCCCAAAGTTACGAACATCTCTCAAGATACTTTCAACTTCCGCCCCTTGATGTATATCCAGATAAATATCCACTTTTCTTTTCAGTTTTTCCAATACAGGAGGAACAATCTGTGGATGCAATCTCACATTATCATAGACAGCTAACTTTATCAGCTTATCACCCACATCCGTCCAAGCTGCGATATGAAAGACCACATCTGGTAGAGCCGTAACTAGCTCTTCTATCCCTTCTAAATCTTGGGAATTTGTCAAAGTTAAACAAGAAAATTCCTTATCTAGAGGCGATGTCATTTCAAACTCTCCTATATGGTGTTGTAAAATTTGATTCCACTCCAAAACATGAAATTCCCACCATAAATCACGGTAACGATTGGCTATCAAGGTAGTCCATGGCTTTCTGTAGGTCGTAAAATGAATCACCACTGGTTTATCGTTAAAAGCCAGATGTTCCTGCCAATTATTATACAAAGCAACCACATCATGTCCTACTTGTAAATTATAAGCTCTACCTAGTTCTAACCAATCATCTTGCAAGACTTGATTGAAAATCGTTTGATCACCATTAAAATGCTCAAAGCGACCTTCTTCAACTTCCTTCATTGTAACAATGCTCTGTTCAATTAGTTGTTCTTTTAATTTCTCTTGACGCCATTTTTTATTGTTGATTAATAGAACACCTGTATTAAATGTAATTCCATCTGTATCTTTAACTGCTGCGAGTGATTTTTCTTCTAAACAAATACTAAATAATTTCTCTAAAGAAGTATTTACAATCAAATCACTGTCTAAATATAAAACCTTATCTTCTTGGATATAATCTGCAATAAAATATCTAGCATAGGCAATTGAACTAATGTGAGCCTGTTTTTTCCAATCTTGAAACACAGTTTGTTCAGGTAGTTTAACATCGATAATCTCACTACCTAACATGCGAGCTATTTTTCGTGGTTTACGAAACCAATCTGGCATAATATCCTGATTTAAAATATAAATCTTAACATCTCGATTGTGGTATAAAATAGATTTTATGGTTGTTTCTAACTGCCTGATGTAATTACGATCACCAGCTAATACAATTGTTTTAATCATCTTGTTCTCTTATTCAACTCCCAAATGGTAAATTGCATCTACCAATAATTTTTTAGTAAAATAACCTTCTTTTAGCAAATAACTAAAGGTTTTTATCCGATTCGTCATTTCTTGATATTCTTGTAGATTCATTTTATCAACTATCTCATGAACTTCCTCTAGACTATTCGCCATAAAGCCTAAGCCTTGATCTACTATAAATTCAGCAGTTGACAAGCTACTTGGTACAATGACTGGGATGCCCGCTGTCAGATAGGTACTCACCTTATGAGATATATTTAAGGTATAATATTGGTTGCTTTCTCCATCGTTTTGATAAGTTCCCCAGACAAGCCCAAATCCACCTTTTGATAATTCTAGCAACAGCTCCTCGTCTTTTTTCCACCCCTCAATGCTGAGATTTCTAGCACTAGAACCGGCCTCCCCTTTATTTGAAAATACTCTCAAAGGCGTATCTTGAGACCAATTTTGTAAGTCTGGAAAACGCTCTAAACTTCCAGCAAAAAAAAGTTCTTTTTTAAAAGCAGGGGTGTATAAGGATAAATCATGAGGATGATCCCACATACCTTGAACAAGAATCTTCTTAGTCGTCAATCCTTCTTCCATCAGGCGTGTTTTCATTCTCTCTGACGGCACTATCAAAACATCTGATAGATTATACATGTACATATAGTCTTTCATGAGATAATAGTTACTATCAAACATGAGGGGAACAACATCATGGATAAAGCAAATAATTTTCACCTGCATATCCTTTAGCTTATCAAACAAGAGACGATCAAATTCAAAGCCATTCCAGGTTGGAGACTGAAAGACTAAGATATCACCAATAGAGATACTGGCCATAATACCATCCAGACGCTTATTCATTTCAGAAGGACTATCTGAAGCAATGTTGTAAAAATAAATACCAACCTCTCTAAATCCCAGTTGACTAGCTATCTTTTGAACAGCATTTTGAGCTAAGATAACCGTACTATCACCAGCCATGCCGTATAAATTTGTTAAATGTAATTTCATATTATGCTATCTCATTTTTTATTACTATCTACGGAAGTAAAGACAATTTTTCCATCATTCTTCTATAAATCTCTGTAAGTTGCATATTTTGTTCTTATTCAACACTATCTAATTGATTTCTGTCAATCAAAATATGGTTTATTAAATCATAACCCAAACTAATTAGAATAGACCATCTTTGAAATTCTTAGAAGTATCTTCCAGGTCCAGTAAGTATCAATTCTTTAACTGCCTGTATTTTAGTATCCATCAATATTTAATAATTCTTTAATCGCATCTATCATTTTTTCCGGTCTCTTAGATTCACAGATAAAACTTGCTTTTTCTACATTATGACAGGTATTATCAAATGAAAGAATAGGTTTTCCAATTAGATACACCTCTTCAATAATATTAGAAATTTCATTTTCATGATTAATATCCAAATAGAAATCAATCTTTTCTAAGACCTTTTTGAAATTCATCGGATTAAATGAGGGCAGTATTTGTACATTTAAATATCGTTGTAAATCAACAATTTCAGATGCAAATCCTGTATGAGCTAGAATTGAAAAATGAACCTGCGGTAATTCTCTAATCAAATATTCCAGATGCTCTATGTGACAAGTATTTGTAAAAATAGCTGTATGATAGAGTGGTGCTTCTATGAGTGAGTTTAATCCCTTCTTAAAGTTAGCCTTTCTCATCACAACATCAGACCATTCCAAAGAATAATAGAACCACCAATCTTCTCTAAAGCGATTTACATTCACTTGATACCATGGTTTGTCTCCTGTAAAATGAATAATTTTTGCAGTCTCTTCTAGTTTCAATGAATCGATATACCAATTTTCAATTTGATAATTTCTTGCAACTGTATCCATTCCAACCATAAAATTATAAGAAGAATCTAAAGAATACCAACGATTTTCAAATAATTTATTTAAAATCCCCTGATCTCCGAAAGTACTAGTATGAAATTCGTTTGTCAATTCAAGTAGTCTTTCTGTTGCGTTTTCTTGTCTCCATAAAGCAACATTAATGAGCATGACTCCTGAATTAAAAGTAGATGGAACTAAGGCATCTGCTACAGCCGCCAAAAGGTAATCTGTAATATCCTCTAAAAACAATTCATCTATATTTGTTCTAACTATAATATCTGAATCCAAATACAAGGCCTTATCTTCCTTCACAAATTGAGGAATAAAATAACGAAAAAATGCAGCATAACTCAAATGAGACAATGGAAGATTATAGTCTCGTAGACTATGATTTGTTATTTTTACATTAACAATCTCTGATGATAATAACTCTAGTCTTTTAGACATTAATTGAAACCATTCTGATGAAATATCATCATTAAAAACATAAAATTTCAAGTTACGATTGTGAGCACAAATTGATTTAATTGTAGTCTCTACCTTATCTTGATAGCCATTATCTGCGCCTAAAACAATAACTTTCTTTTCCATTTCTTTCTCCTCTTAATCTATATACTTTCTAATTTCCTGAACCATTTTTTCTGGCTCGGTAGGAGAAAACACTTGAGCTCCCTCGTTGCAATGATTCGTATTTGAAAAAGAAAATACTGGTTTACCCATAATCATTACTACATTTGTAATATCATCAATCTCATCATGATGGTTTATATCTAAATAAAAATCTAATTTATTCATTACTTTATCATAAGAAAAACGATTATACTGTTGATAAACTGTTACATTAGGATATCTCATTAAATCAATAATATTAGATGCAACCAAAGTATGAGCAAATATATAAAAGTGAACATCAGCTAAATTCTCTATCAAGTATTCTACTTGTTCCAATTCACAACTATTGGTAAAAATAGCTGTATAAGCCTTTGGTACAACTGTCAAATCTTGATAGGTCTGAAATACTCTTTCTTTACGTAACAAAATATCAGACCATTCCAATCCTTGATAAAACCACCAAATATCTTTATAACGATTTTGACTTAAAGGTAACCAAGGTTTTTCTCCAGTATAATGAATAATATAAGGTACTACATCTTCAGGAAGGGCTGAATTGTACCAAGATGATAGCGCTTCAGGAGTCGTCTCAACCGCAATATGAATCAAACTATCCAAACCAACCATAAAATTGTATTTTCTATCCAACTTTTTCCAGTTTTCTCCAAATACCATATTGAGAATACCTTGATCCCCAAAAACTTCTTGATGATGTTTATTTGTTAGCTCAATTAGTTTTGCAGAAAGATTTTCTTGTCTCCATTTACTAACGTTAATCAACATCATTCCTGAATTAAAGCGATTTTCATACCCTTTTACAAAATAGTCCCGAACACCAGCAATCCAATAGTCTCCTAATTCTTCCTGAAATAGTTCATCCAACGAATGAGTCACTACTATATCCGAATTAAGATATAAGGCTTCTTCTTCCACTACAAAATCTGCTATAAAATATTTAAAAAATGTAGCGTAGGATAAATAAGCACTTGGAAGATGATAGCCCTTTAATTGATGATTCGAAATCTTGACATTGACAATTTCTGAATCAATTACTTTTAATCGTCTATTCATAACTTGAAACCATTCGCTCGGAAGATTATCATTAAAAATATAAAATTTTAAGTTTCTATTATGCGTACATACCGACTTAATTGTGGTCTCTAGCTTATTTAAATAACCATTATCTGCTCCAAGAACGACTGCTTTTTTCACTTTATTTCTCCTCATAGATTATCCCTGTTAATAAAAAGTCTAACTCCTCTAGCCTCTTAGTTTCAATACTGTTTTCTAGTCCTTTTTCATTTGCAATTCGATGCCAATAGCCTAGATAAAAATGATGTTGTTAAACGTACTGACTTATATCGTAATCTTTTTATGCTACCATCGCAATCCTTTCCAATCTCAAATCATGATTATCTCTAATCATTTTTTTCTGAAAAACCATTATTTGAAATGCTAATCTTTCGAATACGATATATAAGTTATTTTTTACTTGCATAAATAACTCATAATTTGTACCTATATCTTCTTTAATCCTTCCTGCTGGAAATGTTATTTGATCAAATAGTTCACATTTTAATAACATCCTCTATGACGTATTATATGTTAAATCTCCACTTCAAAAATGGGGAACTGTTCAACAACTTCTCTCCCACTATAAACTTTTTCATACTCATCTCCATAAGCATAAAAAAGATAAGTTGCTCTTTCCTTATCATAAGCACCATAACAAGCTATTGAAACATCTGCTTTATGCTTTATTATCAGTTCATATAGAGTTTCTAAGTAAGAAGAATCTATCCAATCATCTGAATCTATAAAAGTAAGATAGGAACCTTTTGATTGCCTTATTCCATAATTACGTGAAGCTGATAGTCCACCATTTTCTTTGACAAAGTATTGAAAGCGAGAATCTTTTTTCAACATATTCCCTACAAATATCTGCTGAATTATCTGGAGAGGCATCATTGATTAATAAATCCTCAAATGTTGATACGTCTGATTCTTAATTCTATCCAATCACATTCGTAAATAATTCTCAACACTGTAGATTGGAACGACAATACTGATTAACTCTTGTTTCATATTATTACCTATTCGAATCCTCTAATAAAAATAAGATTTCATCAATCCATCTTATAGTTTTAGTAGCATCATAAATTGTTTGTTCACTCATTACTTGACGTCTTTCTTTTAAAAACAGTATAAAATGAGATAAATATTTTGTAGTATCTATTTTCCTAGAAACAAGAAATGTAATAAAATTCAATCTTTGTTGAATATCGCTACGAATTTTTTCTAATCCGAAACGCCTATTAACATTATCGATACGATAAATATAGCTATCCCTATTGACATACACAACTCTACTAGAAATAAGATATAATTTTAACCAAAATTCCATATCTTCCCCAAGAGTTGTCATTTCGTTAAAAGCAATCTTATCTGATAGACATTTGCGAACTAATTTGCCACATACAAAACGATATGAGTAGTCAAAAGTGTCTAAATCTATAAATTCATCAATTAATTCTTGATTTGTAAATACTCTTTTTCATAACCCCTCTGAAAGGAATGAAAATACCAACAATTATTCCCCATGTGAAACTTTTTATAAGTAGATACTGATATATCAGCTTTCTCATCTATAAGCGCATTGTAAAGAACTTCCAAATAATCAGAATCCACCCAATCGTCTGAATCAATAAAAGTAATATACCCCCCTTCGAACATTCAATACCTAAATTTCTAGCCGAAGATACTCCCCCATTTTCCTTTTCAAAATATTTGAAACGAGAATCCTTCTCAACATATTCTCTACAGATTTCTGCTGAATTATCTGTAGAACCATCATTTATCAACAAACATTCAAAATTCTGATAAGTTTGATTCAGAATGCTATCCAAACACTGTATCAAATAATTTTCTACATTATAGATGGGAACTATAATACTAATCAAAGTTTTACTTTCATAATCTGCTATTTTAGATAATAGTTTTTGTTTTTCTTGTTTGTATAACTGTTTATACTGATTATTCTCTGGTACAAATTCTATGTCATGATAATTCAAATGTAAATATTTTATTTTTTCAACTAATAATTTTGTTACATCACTCTCATCTTTAAAAAACAAGTCATACTTTCCGAATATCTTAAATACATCTAATTTTTCTTCTGAAAACTCTTTAGTAGTAATTGAATTTGGACGAATCCTGTAACCATAGATAACTTTTGGTAATTTAATCCATTTTCCTGAATAACTTACCAACTCAGGAACAACTGCTAAATCTTCAAATATCCATCCCTCTGGAAAAAAATCTTCTGTTAATAAACTTTTTCGAAACAATTTTGGAAAAACGCTAACTCTCAGCTCATTTAATGCAAATTTCCCCAATTTGTCATCCTTGGTCATTAATGTTTGTTTCTCAAAATCATGACAGACTCTATCCACTTTTATTTCATCATGGAAATTTTCAATCATTCCTTCTATAACATCAACATCATCTTCGATGTGTTCTATTAAAGTTTCTAAGAAATCAGGATAAATATAATCATCACTATCTACAAAGGCTACAAAAGTAGACTCTTCTCTAATATGACTAATCCCTGTATTTCCACTTAAACCTTTATTAGATTGATTGATTAGTTTGAAACGACCATCTGTTAGATACACTTCCGCTATTTGTTGTGAGCTATCCGTGGATCCATCATTAACCATAATACATTCAAACTTTTTATAAGTTTGATTCTAAATACTATCCAAACACTGTCGCAAATAATTTTCAACATTATAGATTGGAACTATAATACTGATTAATTCGTTTTTCATACTATAATTATTCGGCTCCTAAAATTTTTTATCTCTGTCACCATCCCATTTGCATCTTCTTGTCTAAAAACTTTACTAAATCCACTTGAATCATGATTAGTATTCTCAAAAGAATAAACAGGCTTATTCTGTTCTATTGCTCTATTGACAATACCATCCACCTCTCCCCAATGGTTTATATCTAAATAAATATCTGATTTCTTCAACAAGTCCTCAATAATATCATCATGATGAACATTTGTGTATATATTTACGTTTTCATAACGATTAAAACTTTCTAGATAATCCGAAATATTTGTTTTAGCTGCTATATGAAAAGCTACCTCTGGCAGATTCTGAACAAGATAGTCTAAATTTTCTAAAGTGTCTGAAGCTGTTAAAGTGAAAACATGAAACTGGTGTTGTCTCCTAGGACTGATTTTCAAATCCTCTTGGGAAGTAACGATAGAATTAGCTGGTATATCTTTATAAATCAGCGTATTTGCTCCAATAATGACATTATCCCCAATCGTCACTCCTTTTAAAATGACGACATTAGTCCCAATCCAACAATTTTTTCCAATAGTTATTTTGTCAGCAGTAAATTTAATTTTTTCGATATGGTAATTTGAATATTTATGGTTATGGTCAAAAATCCTTACTCCATCTCCAAACATAGTATCTTTACCGATTTCAATTTCTTTACCACAACGAATCGTACAATGATCATTAAAGAAAACTCTATTTCCAAGTGTTAATTTAGCATTATCAGATGCTTCCAAACTTATAAATGAACGCAGTGTAACATCCGTTCCTAGTTCAATAGTAGCAGTAGGAGATATCTCTATATGATGAAAATCTCCTAATAACTTTACAGAATCTTTAAAATCCATGTCTATCTTCCACTTCTCTCAATTTTTCAATCATTGCTTGAACTTGGTCAACAGCATATGCCTCCTGACCTACTTCATAGGTTTTAGTATTTTCAAAGGATAAGATAGGCTTGCCAAGATTAGCAAATTGATTGATAATTTCCTCTGTTTTTTCACCATGATTAATATCTAAAAGTACTTGACTGGTTTCTACCAATTCATTATCGACATCTACCAAATAGTGAATTCCGTTAAATATAGTCACGTTTGGATAAATTGTCATCTGAGCCAATCGATCACTAACTATTACTCTAGCTGCTATCTTAAACTGAATATCAGGCAAGGATTGAACCAATGACTCAATTTGTTCAATATGGTCTGAGGCAGTATAGATTAGACAAGTGAAAGGTTCCTTTATTGGATAGATGTGAGATCTTTGTAATGGATGTAAATGATGGTTTTGTCCCAATTCTGTCCATTCAAGCCCATGATAGTACCACCAAACTTCACGATAGGTTTGGGCCGCCAAATCTTTCCACGGTTTCCGATGAGAAAGATAGTGAATAATAGCAGGATAATCCTGACCCTCAGGCAATTGATAATCAGCAAACTGTTTATGAATGACAATATGATTATAATCAAAGTCCAATTCCAACCATTTATGTTCAAAAAGCATATTCAAGATGCTCTGATCTGCCTGATCCACCTTATCATGCCATTCATTGGTTAAATCAATTAATTTTTGGGTCATATTCTCTTTTTTCCAAAAAGCATTGTTTACCAAGAGAACACCGGCATTAAAGATTTCTTGACCAAAATAAGCTCTGCCCCCAAAATCTCTAACAGCAGCCAAAGGATAATCTTGTAAGTCTGTAGCAAACAAGTCATCCAGATTTTTCGTTACAACTAGATCACAGTCCAAGTAGAGGGCCTTGTCTTCTTGCACGAAATCAGCTATGAAATAGCGTAAAAAAACTGTGTAACTAATATCCGATTTATAACATGAAATTTGCTCAGAAGTTACCCGACAATTAATAATTTCTGAATCAAACTTCTCTAATCGCTTATTTAATTGTTTGATCCATTCATTTGGAAAATCGCTATGAATCAGATAAAAACGAAGCGAGCGATTGTGGTAACAGATAGACTTGATTGTCGTTAAAACTTGGTCTACATAGGCATAATTTGCTGCTAGGACAATGGCTTTCTTTTCACTTGATTCTTGTACCGTTAACTGATTTAAAAGTCTTTTTTTCATTTCAAACTCTTTATATATTGCTGTGTCAGATAAACCACTAGCTTGACCGTTGGCGAGACTGACTTCCAACATCTGACGATAAACTGCCAAATGTTTCTCTAGAGGATATCCCATATTAGCTAGTAGCGTAATACGTTCAGACATAGCATCAACTAAGGCGTGCATCCACTTTTCTGTCCAAACTCTTGATAAACTACCTTTTCTAATCCGATAAGCATAAAGACCTTTATTTAAATAAATTACCTTTTCTGATAATAAATATACCTTTTGATTGAGGTAACCATCTTCTCCTAATTTACCCATGTCAAAGCGCAACTGCTCAAACAATCTCGCCTTATAGAGTTTACCCCAAGCAGATATCAAAGCGAAACTCCTCATTTCTTGAGTTTCAGACAAATTCTCAAAGATGGAAACATTGTCATATACCTTCTCATAATAGGAGTCTCCTGATATATGAAAGTAGAGCATTCCTTCACTTTCGTTGAAAGAATAGTAATTCCCAACTGCAATATCAGCTTGATATTCTGTTATTTTTTTATATAGGGTTTCTACATAATCTAACTCAATCCAATCATCTGAATCCACAAAGGTCACATAATTTCCGGACATATTATTCAGACCGGTGTTTCGTGCAGCTGACAGCCCAGCATTTTTTTGTTCTATATAGAGAATTCGGTGAGCCATTTCTGCAAATTCTTTACAAATTTCACCTGAAGCATCCGTAGAACCATCATTAACGACAACAATCTCAATATTTTTATATGTTTGAGAAATAATACTATCTAGACATTTCCTCAGATAGTTTTCTACATTGTATACTGGTACAATGACCGTAATTTTATCATCCACTAGCAATTTTCTCCTTGATTTATGTGCGCGAGTTAGTTTAGCCTAACTTTACAGGTTGTCTTACTCTTCTTCATCACGTTTACGGCGTTTCGCAACCAATCCAATACCTGTAACAGCTGCTAGAACTCCAAGTAACACAGATCCAATTGACGACTCAGTACCTGTATTAGGCAATTCTTTTTGGGATTTACCTGTCGATCCAGAAGTATTTCCAACTTGTGAGTTCGAATGGTTTGCTGAATTTGAAACTGAGGTACTTGCTGAAGCTGACGCACTTGTCGACGCTGAAGCTGAGGCACTGGTTGATGCTGATTCAGACGCTGAGGTACTTGCTGAGGCTGACGCACTGGTCGATGCTGAGGCCGAAGCACTGGTACTTGCTGAGGCTGAGGCGCTGGTTGACGCTGAAGCTGACGCACTGGTACTTGCTGACTCTGATGCACTGGTACTTGCTGAGGCTGAGGCACTTGTGCTTGCTGAAGCGGACGCACTCGTTGATGCGGAAGCTGACGCACTGGTACTTGCTGACTCTGATGCACTGGTACTTGCTGAGGCTGACGCACTTGTGCTTGCTGAAGCGGACGCACTCGTTGATGCGGAAGCTGACGCACTGGTGCTTGCTGAAGCTGATGCACTAGTACTTGCTGAGGCTGACGCACTCGTTGATGCCGATTCAGACGCTGAGATACTTGCTACAGATGACTTGGAAACTTCTGTACCTGTATTTGGCAATTGCTGTCTTGACTTACCTGCTGAAGCCGAAGCACTGGTTGATGCTGAGGTTGACGCACTTGTACTTGCTGAAGCTGAGGCACTTGTGCTTGCTGAGGATGAGGCGCTTGTGCTTGCTGAAGCCGAAGCACTTGTCGAGGCTGAGGCTGAGGCGCTTGTACTTGCTGAAGCTGAGGCACTTGTGCTTGCTGAGGATGAGGCACTGGTACTTGCTGAGGCCGACGCACTTGTTGATGCCGATTCAGACGCTGAGGTGCTTGCTGAGGCTGACGCACTCGTTGACGCTGAAGCTGACGCACTGGTACTTGCTGACTCTGATGCACTGGTACTTGCTGAGGCTGACGCACTGGTTGATGCAGATTCAGAAGCTGATGTGCTTGCTGAGGCTGACGCACTCGTTGATGCTGAAGCCGATGCACTTGTTGATGCTGAAGCTGAGGCGCTTGTTGAGGCTGAAGCTGACGCACTGGTACTTGCTGAAGCTGAGGCACTTGTACTTGCTGAAGCCGAAGCACTCGTTGATGCTGAAGCTGATGCACTAGTACTTGCTGAGGCTGACGCACTGGTACTTGCTGAAGCTGACGCACTGGTACTTGCTGAAGCCGAAGCACTCGTTGACGCTGAGACTGAAGCACTTGTGCTTGCTGAAGCTGACGCACTGGTACTTGCTGAAGCCGAGGCACTCGTTGATGCTGAGACTGACGCACTCGTTGATGCCGATTCAGACGCTGAGATACTTGCTGAGGCTGATGCACTGGTTGATGCTGAGGCTGAGGCGCTAGTACTTGCTGAAGCCGAAGCACTGGTGCTTGCTGAAGCCGAGGCACTGGTTGATGCGGATTCAGAGGCACTGGTTGACGCTGAGACTGAAGCACTCGTTGATGCTGAAGCCGACGCACTGGTACTTGCTGAAGCTGAAGCACTTGTTGATGCTGAAGCTGAAGCACTCGTTGATGCTGAAGCCGAGGCACTTGTTGATGCTGAAGCCGAGGCACTTGTTGATGCTGAAGCTGAAGCGCTTGTCGATGCTGAGGCTGAAGCACTTGTCGACGCTGAAGCTGAAGCGCTTGTCGATGCTGAGGCTGAAGCACTGGTTGATGCGGAAGCCGAAGCACTGGTACTTGCTGAAGCTGAGGCGCTTGTCGATGCTGAGGCTGACGCACTGGTTGATGCAGATTCAGAAGCTGATGTGCTTGCTGAGGCTGACGCACTCGTTGATGCTGACTCAGACGCACTCGTTGACGCTGAAGCCGAGGCACTTGTTGATGCTGAAGCCGATGCACTGGTTGATGCTGAAGCTGAGGCGCTTGTTGATGCTGAAGCTGATGCACTAGTACTTGCTGAGGCTGACGCACTCGTTGATGCCGATTCAGACGCTGAGATACTTGCTGAAGCCGAAGCGCTTGTCGATGCTGAGGCTGAAGCACTGGTTGATGCCGATTCAGAGGCACTTGTACTTGCTGAAGCCGACGCACTCGTTGATGCTGAAGCTGAAGCGCTTGTCGATGCTGACTCAGACGCACTCGTTGACGCTGAAGCTGACGCACTCGTTGATGCTGAAGCTGAGGCACTCGTTGATGCGGAAGCCGAGGCGCTTGTGCTTGCAGAAGCCGACGCACTCGTTGACGCTGAAGCTGACGCACTGGTTGATGCTGAGACTGAAGCACTTGTGCTTGCAGAGGCTGATGCACTGGTACTTGCTGAAGCCGACGCACTCGTTGACGCTGAAGCCGAGGCGCTTGTCGATGCAGATTCAGACGCTGAGGTGCTTGCTGAAGCTGACGCACTCGTTGACGCTGAAGCTGACGCACTGGTTGATGCTGAGACTGAAGCACTTGTGCTTGCAGAGGCTGATGCACTGGTACTTGCTGAAGCCGACGCACTCGTTGACGCTGAAGCCGAGGCGCTTGTCGATGCAGATTCAGACGCTGAGGTGCTTGCTGAAGCTGACGCACTCGTTGATGCTGAGACTGACGCACTTGTGCTTGCTGAAGCCGAGGCGCTTGTTGATGCGGAAGCCGACGCACTGGTTGATGCGGAAGCCGACGCACTCGTTGATGCTGAAGCTGACGCACTGGTACTTGCAGAGGCTGATGCACTGGTTGATGCAGATTCAGAGGCACTCGTTGATGCCGATTCAGAGGCACTCGTTGATGCGGAAGCTGACGCACTTGTTGACGCTGAAGCTGAGGCGCTTGTGCTTGCTGAAGCTGATGCACTTGTGCTTGCTGAAGCTGATGCACTTGTGCTTGCTGAAGCTGAGGCGCTTGTCGATGCTGAGGCTGAGGCACTGGTTGACGCTGAGGCTGAGGCAGACGTTGATGCGGATTCAGACGCACTTGTTGATGCTGACTCAGACGCACTTGTACTTGCTGAAGCCGAAGCGCTTGTCGATGCTGAGGCTGAAGCACTGGTTGATGCCGATTCAGAGGCACTTGTACTTGCTGAAGCCGACGCACTCGTTGATGCTGAAGCTGAAGCGCTTGTCGATGCAGATTCAGACGCTGAGGTGCTTGCTGAAGCTGACGCACTGGTACTTGCTGAAGCCGACGCACTCGTTGACGCTGAAGCCGAGGCGCTTGTCGATGCAGATTCAGACGCTGAGGTGCTTGCTGAAGCTGACGCACTGGTACTTGCTGAAGCCGACGCACTCGTTGACGCTGAAGCCGAGGCGCTTGTCGATGCAGATTCAGACGCTGAGGTGCTTGCTGAAGCTGACGCACTCGTTGATGCTGAGACTGACGCACTTGTGCTTGCTGAAGCCGAGGCGCTTGTTGATGCGGAAGCCGACGCACTGGTTGATGCGGAAGCCGACGCACTCGTTGATGCTGAAGCTGACGCACTGGTACTTGCAGAGGCTGATGCACTGGTTGATGCCGATTCAGAGGCACTCGTTGATGCCGATTCAGACGCTGAGATACTTGCTGAAGCTGAGGCGCTTGTGCTTGCTGAGGCTGAGGCGCTTGTGCTTGCTGAAGCCGATGCACTTGTTGAGGCCGATTCAGACGCTGAGGTACTTGCTGAAGCTGAAGCGCTTGTCGATGCTGAGACTGAAGCACTCGTTGACGCTGATTCAGATGCTGATGTGCTTGATGAAGCCGAGGCGCTGGTACTTGCTGAAGCCGACGCACTTATTGATGCTGAAGCTGAGGCACTCGTTGACGCTGACGTACTTGCGCTGGTTGAGGCTGAAGCCGAAGCACTGGTTGAGGCCGATTCAGACGCACTGGTTGACGCTGAAGCCGAAGCACTCGTTGATGCTGAAGCTGAGGCGCTTGTACTTGCTGAGGCTGATGCACTGGTGCTTGCTGAGGCTGACGCACTGGTACTTGCTGATGCTGAGGCACTCGTTGACGCTGAAGCCGAGGCGCTTTGACTAGCACTTACTGAGAGTGACTTAGACTGTGAAAGTGACTGACTGGTCGTGCTAGATTCAACTACCTTTCCTCCACCATTGAAGTAGTTAATTCCAATTCTATCTGTTCTAGCAGCGTAAGGGGTAAATGTAAAGGATGTATCCGTTCCATTAATTGGTACAGTCCAAGATGATGTTAATCCATATCCTTGCTTAGCAAAGAAACCATTCATTTGGGCACCATTTCCCCAAGTATACCCACTACCATGCGTCGTCATTGTAGATGTATTATAGGATCGAACCTGTCTACCATTTTTGTCAGTAATGTAGTTCTTTACACCTGAAGGTTTACCAAGACCACTGCCAAGGGTTAACATTGTTTGTATTGAAGTACCTGAATTATAGATAGAATATCCATTACTCATCCTTGATATACTACCAAGAGTCTTTGTTGTAGGATTCACATACGTAACCGTATAGGTAAAGGTCAATTTTGAACCATCATTTATCACTGTCAATTGATAGTAAATTGGAACACGATATACCGAATCTACACCTTCACCTGTATAAACTTTTGTCTCACTTTTAGCAATATTTAGACTTGCATTAATTGCAGGGGCGCCATTTACAGTCGTATTGCCAGAAAAAACAGCAGCATTTATAGAAGCCAGCAATTGCTCGATGGAATCCACTGAACGCTTGCGTCGCTTAGCATAAGATTGGAGATTGACATTTGTAACTGATGCTGCATAATCACTAGCTGGTTTCTTACGATCTTCTTCGACCTTCTTAGCAGTTGCTTCTGTAGCGGCAGCTGTTTGTGATCCTACCACAGTAGATGATGCAGAGATACTTGTCGAATCCGATGTACTTGCTGATTCTGATGCACTTGTACTCGCTGAGGTCGAAGCGCTGGTTGAGGCTGACTCAGATGCAGATGTACTTGCCGACTCTGAAGCTGACAAACTAGTTGAACTCGCTGAATTACTTGTAGATATCGTACCTAGAACTACTGTACCATTTGTTGCCAAAGCATCCGTTTTCTCTACAGTTTTTTCAAGTACTGCTGACTCATTTGTAAATACCTTCGTTTGAGTTGCAACGGTTCCACTTATGACAGTTCCCGCAGCAACTATCCCCTTGAGGATATCAAGCCCAGTAATTGAATGACTTACTTTATCTTCTACCGTTTCGGTCACGACCTGAGTAGTATCAACACCACCTCGCAAGACCTTAAACAAGCCAAAAAGAGAAGTCGAGGCCCGTAGCCAATGCTTCCCTGATTTGATTAATTTGAACCGAGTTACTCGGTCTGTTTCTCTATATTCACCCTTCTGACGTCTAAAAAATATTTTGAAATTTCCTTTCGAGTATTATTTTCATGTATGGATATAAATAAATTACCATACTATAATTATAGAATAGGGAACCCAAAATAGCAAGAAACTTGAGGTATTTTTGCTAAAAAAAAAAGCATTTTACTATTTTGTATATATATATATATTATAAGATAAGTTTTTTATAAAGACACGTAACTGAGTATAAATCAGCTAATTTTTGGTTTATATTCCTATTTTTATGCATAATTATTCTTTCATTCTCTAATTTGTGAATCAATATATCTGATTAGAAAACTACCATTGAGTTTTTGCTCCACCTCATTAGTCCGCTCAAAACGCCGTCCGCTAATCTTGTCATAGACTTTCTCCCCTCTAGGAGCCCCTGCATAAGGACGATAGAGGTAGCGGTTGATTCCCGTTTCGTCAATATATAGGACTGGTAAATCTTTTAGGTTATCCAAAATATCAAGAAACTCAGAAACTTTCTCAGGCTTTTGTTCCCTAAAACTGGCCGTCTTTTTTAAAATGACCTTAATCTGCTTTAAAACTGTCCATACGGAGGGCAAAGCACAATCAAAACGGGCCGCAATTTCCCGTAAAAAAGCGTCTGGATGAGCCTCTACAAAGGCTTTCAATTCTTCTAAAGGGATCTTACGCTTTTTGACGACTCGCTTTTTCCGCTCTAAGTTCCTTTGTTCACGTCTTTCTTTTCCCACGTGAAGAGAGTTTTGGCGCCAACATCAAAAACTTTGGCCGCCTCGACATGTCTGTGCCCCTCTTTGATGGAATCTAATGCTCGCTGTTTAAAATCAGTACTATATGCCATAGCTTTATTAGACCATGCTTATTTTAAACTAAGCAACTATAGATAGAGAAATGAAATAAAATCTGAATTCGAATGTGATAAGGAGTTAGAAATTGAAACAATAGGATTTCCCCATTATTCACACAAAAATAAAACCACTAAAAAACAGAGCTTGCCAGTATTCTTGAAAAGTAGTATAATTATTGCATGCGCAATCATCTTGTGACGCAGAGACTGCCCGTTAATGGACTTTCTTCTATATTATGACTCTAAAAAGAAAGGAGACACTATGACCTATTTGGAAAAATGGTTTGACTTCAATCGGCGTCAGAAAGAAATTGAAAGTCTCTTGGAAGAGACCATTGCCCAACAGAGCGAGCAAAGTCTGACCTTGAAAGAGGTTCTACCTGCTCTACTATCTGGACTTGGCTGAAGAAAAATCTCTACGCCAGATTGACCTGCCAGATAAGCTTCATCTGAGCCCGAGCGCAGTTTCTAGGATGGTGGCTCGCTTGGAAGCTAAAAATTGCGGTCTACTCAGTCGCATGTGTTGCCATCAAGATAGACGCTCTAGTTTTATCTGCCTGACAAATGATGGGCAAAAGACACTGGCCTCGCTACAAAAGACTGTCGAAGAAAGCTTAGAAGCAGGTTTGGATTTCTTGATTTAAGATGATTTTAAAAAAAAGTTGCGTGCGCAATCATTTTTCTTGACATTCTCTTTTATAAGGAGTAAAATAAAGTTAGCATTAAACAAAGAAGTTTTAAATATGATTGAAATTACCTATATAGATGCCAGCAAGAACGAAAGAACTGTGACTTTCGAGTCTTATGAAGACTTTGAACGTTCGCAACAAGCTTGCCTTATCGGCGTCGCAGACTACTACCCTGTCCAAAAATTAACTTACAAGGGTCATAATTTGGACTACCATGGGACTTATGGAGATATCTTCTTCTATCTCATGAAACAAGATTTAAGCCAATATAACTAAAAAAAGGAGAAATACAATGGCAAAAGCAATTACAGATGCAACATTCGAACAAGAAACAAAAGACGGTTTGGTCTTAGTAGACTTCTGGGCAACTTGGTGTGGTCCATGTCGTATGCAAGGTCCAATCTTGGACAAATTGTCTGAAGAACTTTCAGAAGATGTCTTGAAAATCGTTAAAATGGACGTTGATGAAAATCCAAACACAGCTCGTGCTTTTGGAATCATGTCTATTCCAACTCTTCTCTTCAAAAAAGACGGCCAAGTTGTCAAACAAGTTGCAGGTGTTCACACAGCAGAACAAATCAAGGCCATCATTGCTGAATTGAGCTAATCAAACGAGAGACCAAGTACTTTCTTTGGTCTCTTTTTTCTTGCCCTTTGCCATTTTTCAAAAAATATGCTAGACTATAGTAGATTGAAACTAGAATAGTACACCTCTACTTCTAAAACATTGTTAGAAATCGATTTAACTGTCCTGATCGATTTGTCCTGTTCTTATTTCATTTTACTATATAAGTAGAATATTACGATGTTTGGGATATGCCATCGCTAAAAAAACTCGATTTGGTATTTTTTAGCTCCCTAATGGGAGCTTTTTGCGTGCTCTGAACATTTCCCATTTTGGAAGGAGTACTATGAAACATCAATCAGCCTTGGTCGTCTTTAGTGGTGGTCAAGATTCAACAACCTGCCTTTTCTGGGTCATGCAACACTATGAAACAGTCGAAGCTGTCACCTTTGCCTACGGCCAACGTCATCACCTCGAAATTCAAATTACTAGAGAAATCGCTAAGGAACAGGGCATTCGTCACCATATCCTCGATATGTCTCTGCTGGGACAAATCACTGCTCAGCCAGACTTTGCGACGATTCATATTTCCTACATTCCTGACAAGCTCTGTGTCGAGTCAAAATCCCTCAAACTATATCTATTTATCTACCGAAACCACGGAGATTTCCACGAAAACTGTATCAACACCATCGGGAAAGACTTGGTCAACTTGCTAGACCCTCGCTATTTAGAAGTCTGGGGAAAATTCACTCCGCGCGGTGGCATTTCAATCGACCCCTACTATAACTACGGTAAGCAAGGAACTAAGTATGAGGGCTTGGCAGAACAACGCCTCTTCCAACACGACCTTTATCCAGAGAAAATTGACAACCGCTAAAGTCATACTCAATGAAAATCAAAGAGCAAACTAGGAAGTTAGCCGCAGGTTGCTCAAAGCAGTGTTTTGAGGTTGTAGATGAAACTGACGAAGTCAGATCAAAACACCGTTTTGAGGTTGCAGATAGAACTGACGAAGTCAGATCAAAACACTGCTTTGAGATTGCAGATAGAACTGACGAAGTCAGATCAAAACACTGTTTTGAGGTTGCAGATAGAACTGACGAAGTCAGCTTAAAACACTGTTTTGAGGTTGCAGATAGAACTGACGAAGTCAGATCAAAACACTGTTTTGAGGTTGTGGATAGAACTGACGAAGTCAGTAACCATACCTACGGCAAGGTGAAGCTGACGTGGTTTGAAGAGATTTTCGAAGAGTATCATACGAAAAAGCCCTGTTCCTCAAGATGAGGAGCAAGGCTTTTTGAGTTTCAATTATTCTTCTGTTCCAAGGAAATTTTTTGCAACAAGGGCTGCAAGAACTCCACCAGCGATTGGTGCAAGGATAAAAATCCAAACTTGTTGAAGGGCTGCGCCGCCTACCAAGACAGCTGGTGCCAAGCTACGAGCTGGGTTTACTGAAAGTCCAGTAATCTTCAATCCGACAAGAATCATCGCCATCAATGACAAACCGATTACCAAACCAGCAATCGCGCCATTGCCCTTACTTTCTGAAGTCACAGTCATGATAACCAAGACAAATAAGAAAGTTGCGATGACTTCAAACAAGAAACCACCAAAGACAGTGACACCGTTTGCCAAGGCATTTTCACCAAGACTAGCAGTTGACATACCTGAATTACCCAAGAGGAAGAAGACTGCGCCAGAAGCGATGAAAGCTCCAACAACCTGACCAAGGATGTAGTTTACAAGTTCTGAAGATGACAAACGTTTGTTTACAAACATAGCAATCGAAACAGCCGGGTTCAAGTGAGCACCTGAAACAGTTCCGATTGAGTAGGCTGCCACCACGATTGCTAAACCAAAAGCAAAGGCGATTCCAAGGTGACCAAGGCCATCAAGACCATTTCCAAAAACAACAGCTCCTGTCCCGACGAATACAAGCATGAACGTACCGATTAACTCAGCAACAAATTTTTTCATTTTCTTTCTCCTTTTTTCAAAAACTAGATACTAGTCTATCAAAAGTAGGAAAGGGTTTCAAGAAAATTGATTGGAAATTTTTTGAAAATCATAGAACTATTAGCTAATCTCTAGTATTGAAAAGACTGGATAGCTTCTTTCAACTCATCTTGTAAACTATTTCTCTGGTCAAGTTGGACATAGACTTCCACCAGACAGGATCTAAAGTTGGAAAATTTGTAAAAATTCTCCCTTTCTTCTATCGGAAAATCAACAGTTTTTATCCAAGAAGCTACTTGTTCTTGCGCTAACTTCCCTTGTAAAATAGGTTCATAGATCACTCTTGCTAAACGCCAATCCTCATCATCTGTAAAGCGAATCGACATTCTTTTAAATAGTTGGCCAAGTATCTTAAATACTTCATGAACTCTGTTTTTAGGAAAGCCCGGATGACAAACCACCTCTGTCAGTAAATCGGCTCCATGTGCAAAAGAATGAACCCAACCATACTGACTTGAGAAACCTGTTGTATCCTTTTCTTTTGAAAGATAGTGCAAGCCTTGATTTAAAAGGACATTACGAATTTCTGATTGTAATCCCTGATAAAAAACCGATTGCTGGTTAGCATCTGCAGACAAGAGATTTGCATAAATAAGTGCCCTAAAAGAACGTTCAAGTGTTGACAAGCCTACCTTATCAATCTCTTTATCTAACCCTCCATCAGCTAAGACCACCTCAGCAATGAAATGAAATTGTTCCTGTGTAAATAGCTCTTCCTGAATCTCCTTAGCAAAGCTTGTAAAAACAAGATCATCACGAATTTCTGGAGAAGGATCTCCCAAATGATCAAGCAACCACTGGATTTCCTCCTGGTTATAATTTGGTTTTTCTTCTGCTATTTTTCTTAGTAAATCTTGATACATGGTCAATACCTCTACATTTCTAGCAACTGTTCAAAAAGGCAGTCTTAAATGACCTTACCAATTTGTAAAATTAAGTTAAAAAGAAAAAGACATTTATATTCAGAGAAACAGCATATTTCTGAAAAGATATATAAATGATTTATTCCATATTACAACAAATAAACTTGTAATGATAGAGCCTTATCACAAAAATCACATTCCTGTCTCAAAAATTGCGAAAAACTAGTTATAATAAAGTGAAATAAAAACTATACAAATTGATTAGGGAATTTAAAACAATTTCTAACAATATTTTAAAAACTGAACCGTACTATTTCAACTTCCATAAATTACAATATTGATAGGCACAGTTCCCATACCTGTCCAAATTCGAATAACGTTTAGTATAAAATCACAAATAATTAGACTATCTATAATATCTACGATGTAACATATACATAGGAAGCACCGTTATCAAGAGCGCCAAGGCTATCAACCAGATAAGATGAAGATACAAACCTGTCACCTCACCTCCCCATATAATACGAATCATGCGGGTAGCGTGATACAAGGGAGAAAACCAAGTCAAATCACCAAGTATTGGGGGCAAGGAAGTAATGGGAAAGAAGGTATCTGAAAACATATAAAGAGGACGGATTGCCAAAACATTGTAGTAATTCAGAAATTCCCTAGACGGCGCCAAGTAGGTAAAGATTAGTCCTAAAACACCAAACAAATAACCCACTATAAATAAAATCAGAGGAATCAATAACATCAAGACATGAAAATGCGCTGTGATAAGTATGGAAATCAGCCAAAAAATCCCACCAAAAATCACTGCACGAATACCTGCCCAGATAGCCTGACCCACCACAATATCATTCGTATTGATTGGCGTCATCAACATAGCATCATAAGTCTTTTCAATCTTATACTGGATAAAGGCATTGACCGTTGTTTCTGCGGTGGCCGCAGACATGGCAGTCGCAGCAATTAAACCTGTAATGACAAAATCACGGTAGAGCATACCGTTAACATGCGTCAAATAAGCACCAACTCCAAATCCCATTGCTAAAAGATAAAAGAGGGGGTCGATAAGGTTGGGGACAATTGAAATTTTAAATAAATTTCTAAAACTCATGTAGTTGCGTACCACAACGTGTCCGATGGAGTGAAATGATAACTTAAACATGCAAGTCCTCCTTCTCTGTCCCAGTCAACCCCCAAAAAAGCGTCTCAAGGTTGTCAGCATCATACTTGATGAGCAAGTCTTCTACAGTTCCTTCTTCTTTGATAGTCCCTTGGTGGAGCATCAACACCCTATCTGTCAAATATTCAATCTCATTCATATAGTGGGAAGTAATAATGATGGAAACACCTAATTCCTTCAACTCCAAAAGTTTATCCCAAATAATATTGCGGGATTGAATGTCTAAACCAACTGTCGGTTCATCTAAAATGATAATATCAGGCCGATTGATGAGAGCTCTTGCCAAGACAAGACGTCGTCGCATCCCACCCGACAGCTGATTCACCATCTTTTGCGCATGTTTGCTCAGTTGAACAAAATCCAAGAGAGAATCGATTCTCTTCCTAAGTTCGACAGATGAGATACCATAGCATAGACCGTGAGCAAAAAGATTATCATAAACATTCAAGGTCATGTCCAGCATATCCTCCTGCCCTACAATACCCAGACAAGATTTACTCTTACGACGATTGGTTTCAATATTTTGCCCCAAGATATCAATCTCTCCTGAGGAAATTGAGGTCAGTGAGTAAATCATCTTTAAAGTGGATGTTTTGCCAGCACCGTTGATTCCCAAGATACCCAAACACTCTCCTTCTCCCAATTCAAAGCTAATTCCCTTGACAGCTTCATAAGAACCATATTGCTTTTTTAGATTTTTAACACTTAACTTCTTCACTCTTTCTTTCCCCCACAAATAGAGCATGTTGGATACTTTGTTAATTCATCTCACTTTTGAAAAAATGTTGAGAATGTAATCTTAAGATTAACGTCCTTCAACTGTGGATACTGCTGCAATTACTTTTGTAATTTTACCTCCATTTAAACTCAGACAATAAAATTTAAAATATTCTCTAGTAAAACATTTTTAAAATCTATTTTTCTTGTGCTTTAATTATAGTATAACAAAAGATAGAAAATCATCGATATATGAAATTTGGAGAAAATTTTTATGGAACCAGATATTTTCATCATCACAAAACTCTTATCAGACCCTTCTCGGATGCACATTTTAGATATTCTAATGGATGGAAAAGCTCACACGGTTAACGAAATTGCCAGCTCTACCAAAATCAAGCAACATACTGTCAGCTATCACCTCAAATTACTTACCGAAGCGCAGGTAACCACTCTACAAACCTATGGACGTTTTCATTATTATTCTTTAAAAAGTGCTGCCATTGCAGAAATGCTGGAATTTCTCAGCTTCTACTCTCCTCAGCGTGATGTCAAAAGTTATAAACAACACATTCACAAAAAGGAATTAAAGGTCGCTCGCACCTGCTATGACCATATTGCTGGTGAGCTTGGCATTTCCATTACCAATTATCTCTTGCAAGAAAATCTCCTCAGCGAATCAGAAAAAGACTTCCAACTCACTGAAGCTGGGAAGTCTTATTTCCAAAGAAAATTACACATTGATACGGATGAATTGAAAAAGAAAAAACGGAAATTTTGCCCTAAATGTTTGGATTGGAGCGAACGTAAAAATCATGTCGGCGGAGCTCTCGGCAATGCTCTTTTAGAATTTTTCAGTGAAAAACAATTGGTCATCCCTGCACAAACGCCACGTTCACTTACCATTACAGAGCAGGGAAAAGAATTCCTCGAAAGGGAATGGGGGATTTAAACATGGATTTTTAAGCAAATAACTGTCCATACCAATTCTATAACAACCTCTCTATTCCCCTTACTCCCCCAACTCAGCACTATAGGAGATAATCTGGTCAACTGTGTCAGACAAGAATTGGATGGTATCACGGAGTGGTTTGTCTGTTGAAATATCAGCACCGATAATCATGGCTGACTCAAGTGGTGTCTTGCTACCACCTGATTTGAGGAGATTGAGCCAGTCTTCAGCTCCAGTTTCTGAGTTTTTAAGATGAAGGTAACCAGCTGTCGAGATGACAAGACCAGCAGAGTAAGTGTAACTATACAAGCCCATATAGTAGTGAGCTTGGCGCATCCAAGTCAAAGCTGCATCGTCGTCGATTTCAATGGCATCGCCCCAAAAATCTGTCAAAACTTCCTTCATAATACTGTTGAGTTTGCTTGCTCCGAAGGTTTCTCCTTCTTCAATCAATGTATACACCTTACGCTGGAAGGCGGCTTCCAAGAGGTGGGTGATAAAGTTATGGAAGTAGGTGTCTGTCAAGCGATGAGCCAGAGCGAAGCGTTTTTGACGTGGGTCATTAGATTGGTTCTCTAAGTAATCACTGAGTAGCAATTCATTGAAGGTTGACGGTGCTTCAACATAGTAGGTCGACATATGGGCATTGAAGTAACTTTGATGATTGTCTGAAAAGATGAATTGACCAGAATGCCCGATTTCATGAATCAAGGTATAGACATCGCTCAAACGGCCTGTCCAGCTCATGAGGACATAAGGGTGTACGCGATATGGGTCCGCCGCATAACCACCGGAATCCTTGCCACTGTTAGCAGCAAAGTCCACCCAGCGCTCTTCTTGGTAACGAGCAACTTCCTGACAATATTCTTGCCCCAAAGGTTCTACCGACTTCATGACCAAATCATAGGCATCGTCAATAGTCACTGCAGGATTGAGGGCGCTGTCCAAGTCCAATTTCCAGTCAGCAAAGGTCATCTTTTCAAGACCATTAACCTTGGCAACATGCTTGAGGTATCTCTGAGCAACTGGCGCAAAGTCCTTCATAATGAGGTCAATCTGACGGTCAAACATGGCACGGTCCACTTCTTGTTCAGCTAGAAGATAGTCAAAGACAGAGTCGTATCCCTTCATATCAGCCAAGAGTTTTTCAGACTTGACCTGAGCCAGATAGGCTGCTGCAGCCGTATTTTGGTGCTTACGAAGTCCCTCTGAGAAGGAACGGAAAGATTTCTCACGAACCTCAGCATCCTCATGGTTTTGGTAGAAATTCTCATAGGTGACAAAGCTGTTTTTGTAAGTCTTGCCATGAGCCTCAAAGTCAGCCATTTCAAAATCTCCAGCACGCATCTTAGTGTAAATATCCTGCGGACTGTAGAAAACTTCACCGAGATTGGTCAAGGCCTTTTCTACATCAGCCCCTAGATAGTGGGCTTTTTTGATTTTGGCCTGACGAATGGCCGCCGTCAAATGAGGTAACTCACCCAAACGATCCAAGACTTCCTCATCAGCTTCCACCAAGGCATCGTCAAAGAAGGTCAAGGCTACACTGGCATCTGTTTCAAATTCCATCCCAGCTTGGGCAATGTTGGCAAATTCTTCATTGCTATAGTCTGTCGTCTGGGGCATAAAACCATAGTTGCCAATATGACTCATCTGAATGTAGATTTGTTCCAATTCCGCAAAGGCCTTCTCAAAATCCTCAAAAGTGTGAAGATTGCCCTTATAGTCACGGCTAAATTGGTTGATGTCTTCGCGAGCTTTCTCGATTGCACGCAAGAAATCCTCACGGTCTTGGTATAGAGCTGTTAAATCCCAAAGTTCCTTCTCTGGAAATTCTGAACGGTGTTTTTGTTCCATTTTCTTCCTCTTATTTCTCTAATTCTAATAAAACACTAAGGGCTGATAAGGCATAAAGCGGTGCTGTTTCTGCTCTTAGAATGCGAGGGCCAAGTCCTGCCAAAACAGCTCCCTTAGCTTCAAAATTTTCAATTTCCGCAGGTGACAGACCACCTTCTGGACCAAAGATAAAGAGCAATTTGGCTCCTTTCTCGAGTCCAGTAACTGCTTTTATAAGAGCAGCGGCTTCTCCTTCTTTGGCCGCCTCTTCATAGGCTACTAAGATGCGGTCAAACTGGTCAAGTTGGGCTAGAAAGTCTGCTTTATTCTCGAAAAGATGGATACTTGGAACAACATTACGCTTACTTTGCTCTGCTGCTCCAAGAGCAATTTTTTCTAGTTTTTCAACCTTTTTACCCAATTTCTTGCCATCCCACTTAGCAACGGACCAATCGGCAGGGAAGGCCCAAATCTGGCTGGCACCTAGTTCCGTCACCTTTTGAGTGATAAACTCCAACTTATCTCCCTTGGGAAAACCAGATGAAATGGTCACTTGAACGGGCAGTTCCACATTGTCATCTAGTTCTTCTACCAATTCAAACTGACGAGCTTCCACATCCAGCACACGCGCCAAGCGCTTAATTCCATCATCAAAGACCAAAGTAACCTCATCATCTTCTTTCAAGCGCATAACCTGAAACATATGCTTGCTGGTTTCCCTGTCCTCGATGGTGACAGGAGAGACTGCACTCCCCTTGACAAAATACTGTTGCATCCTAGCCTCCAATCACACCAGAGATATCCTTGGTTTTCTTAAAGACACAGGTATTCCATTCCCCTTGAACCATGTGAGTTTCGAGGAAAAATCCAGCTGACTCAGCCGACTGGCGCACCATGTCCCACTTGTCCTTGATAATGCCACTCATGATGAGGTAGCCTTCATCCTTGACCAAACGATAGGCATCGTCTATTAGATGAATGAGGATATCCGCCAAGATATTAGCCACAATCACATCTGCCTCAATTTCCACACCCTTAAGCAAATCTCCTGCTGCTACATGGATATTTTCCATACCAGTGTTGAGCTCAATATTTTCCTGAGCGACACGAACCGCCACATCATCCAAGTCATAGGCGAAAATCTCCTTGGCACCTAGGAGTGAGCTTGCAATAGAAAGAACCCCTGAACCAGTCCCTACATCTAGCACTGTTTCGCCACCACGAAGAACCTGTTCCAAGGCAAAGAGGCTCATCTTGGTTGTTGGGTGGGTCCCTGTCCCAAAGGCCATACCAGGATCCAGCTTGATAATCTTTTCTCCTGCTGTTGCCTCATAGTCCGTCCATGACGGTACGATGGTCAGGTCATGGGTGATGCGTGCCGGTTCATAATACTTCTTCCAGTTGTCAGCCCAGTCTTCCTCAGTCAAGGCAGTCGTGCCCATCTTGACTTCTCCTAGGTCCATAAAGTCGGTCAATTCTGCCAGACGAGCCTGCAAATCCGCTTCAACTGCTGCTACATCAACCGTTTCAGGGTAGTAGGCGGTCACTACGATTTCTTCCTGTTGCTCCACCTCTGGGAAAATTTCACCGAATCGGTCCACATTTCCCACATAGTCCATGCTGTCTTCAATTGCTACCCCTTGGGCACCTAACTCAATCAAGAGATTGGAAACCAACTCCTCTCCCTCACGCTTCACTGTAACTTTTAACTCTTGCCATGTTTCCATTATGTATTTTGCTTACCTTTCCATCAGATTAAAAATAGTCTTTCCAATAACAACAATAAGGTTATCTCTTAATTTCTTCTCTAACTCTAAATCAATTCCACTATTTTGTATGAATTTGTCTTCTACATTTCTATATAAGCGTTTTACTCTAGTGGGGTTTCCTGCATCAAAATGAGGTACATAATGGTAAATTATGACAGGAACAGAACTTCTGATTGATTGTTCAGCAATCTGATTCCAGATATACCCATCAGTCTCTCCCAAAGAAACCCCATAAAGAATTATGATGTCAGAATTTTTTATAATATCGCTATTTTTAACATCCATATTTTCTCTATAGTTCTTCAAAACTAAATTTTTTATTAAGGATTCTTTTTGTTCTTCATCAAAACTATTTGAAATCTGTGTCTCGTCACTAACTCCTAAAACTGTGCAAATATCTACCGTTCCATGTGCATGAATTGGAGGCGCAATGTGAAATTTATAATTATTAGTTCGTAATTGATTGCTAAATGATTTTGCTGACTCATTATATAATTTATCGATTACATTTGTGTAATTAAGAGTTAATATATTCACGATATCGTGTTAATATAGATTTTCATTATATTTTTTATCGATAGCAGGTTGATTAATTACAGGGAGAGAGGTCCTCATATTATCTAGAGTGCTTATAAAGTCAATTGCATTACCTTTCTCAAGATTTTTTTCTTGTTGTATGCGTAGATATTCTCTTAAATCATCAACTACTTCACTAAAATCATCTATAAATTTCTCCTTTATTTCTATACTTGAGGAGATGAGGTCGTTATCTTTTGTTAATTTACCAATTGACAATTCAAAATCTGACCAATTTTCATAATCATTTACTTTATCAGAAAATAGAGACTCATAAATGAAATTTGAATATTTTTCCTCGTTCTCTGTCCTACTTATATAAACCTTATTTTGGAATTCGTAGAAATCCCTATATCTTGTTTTCAAACCATATTGCAAATCCAAACCATTTCCAACTATATAAGTAATATTCATATCTTTGCCCTCTTGTGTTCCTAAGATCTAAAATAAGGATAAAATATCCACTATTCAAATTCAATTTCTTCATTTAAACTATTAAAGAGGTCTACTTGAGCTTCTACTTGCAATCTATTAACTAGCCAACCGCGTAATTCAGCTTGCTGAATAAAATCTTCAATACGATTAACCCCATTTAATTCTTTTAATGTAACTACTACACCAAAACGTACTCCTTGTCCATCACCGCTTTTCAAACGTTCGATTGTTTTAATACTCATCCCCCACTGAGGATTAGATGGATTTAAAATTGCTTTAGCTCTCTTTCGAGAAGTAAACGACTCTCCAATATGCTTGACATTATCCCATTTCCTAAATATATTTCTAGCAGCATTTTCTCTCACATATCCTGGGGAATCTTCGGCATGCTGGTTGTCTTTATTTATCGATTTGATACCGTCTGACTTTAACCTACCAAAAGTAAGCTGCATCTCAGTATTTGTATAATCAACCCCTTGTTTTCTTGAGCAGTTAGGGAAATAACACATTGTTGCTTTAGCTACATATGGATAACTCTCACTAGAAATAGGTACTGGAAAATCATAATTATAGGTATCATAAGCCCTAGAGATATCTGACACAATAAATTTAATTTCATCATCAGGTGTAGATAAAATATCATCCATTTTTATTGGAACAATACCATTTCCTATCAAAGATAAATCAGTGAATGTTTTCTTATCATTCCAGGGTATTGCTGCATCAATTAGCAAAGCCTTCGCTTCTTCTCGGCTAAGTCCCATAATATGAATGAGATAGGCCATTTTCCTTGCAATAAAAGGTGCCGCAAAACTTGTTCCAGCTACACGACCTAATCCTAGAGGTTCACAAACATTTATAAAGTCACCATTTCCTCCTCCATAATATGACACATCTGGTTTAACAAAGAATGATAAAACAATACCCTCTCGTGAATATGACACTGATTGATTATTAAAATCAACAGAATTTACTATTATAGAATTAAGTGAATCAGCAGGAGCACCTATTCTTTTGCGTTTCCCATTTATTACTGAAGCATTTGTCCCAGCTATGATAAAAATTACATCATTCTCAAATTGAATTTCGTCTAATAATGCTCCCTCTGCAGAGATAAAATTTTCTCTTATTTCATCATTGGACCCTAAAGAAAGATTCCAAACCTTAATATCAGCATTCTGAGAAACAATCTCTTTTATCTGTTTTATGATTGTAAATGAATTAAATCCACTTTGTAGTGACACACCAAAATGCCTCACTCTAAAATTTCCACAACCATCATCCAGATTAGGGTTCAAATTGGCTCCATCAACGATTAAAGAAGTCACAGCTGTCCCATGCTTGTAATCTTGGCTATCTTTGCTAATATCAGGTGAGACAAAATCATGATATTCTACCCACTCATTAAAGTAAACTCTTTTGTCAAATAAGGTATCAATAACGCCAACAACTGGTTCGTTCATTGGAGATGGAAGATTTATTTTTAAATCATTATTATCTAAAGAAAAATCATCTACAGATAACTTAGAAAAATCTTCCACAATCATGGAGACAAGATAGGGCGCTTTTGATAGTAGTAATTCAATATTTTTTTCATCAAGCAAGACCGTGGTCTGATTCATGATATTAGCTTCTGAAATATCAATATTTAATTTATTCAGTAATCTAAAAATGTCTGTATGGACATCATAAAATGTCACGATAGAATTTTGAATATCAGAAACAGTAGTGTGCTCAACTCCAAAATTCTCAATAAAGCAAGAATCTCTCAAATACTGTTGAAATTTGCTTTTTGAAATACCATACTCCGAAAAATTTATAGAAGCAAACGTTGATGAATCAGAAAACATCTCACATGTTATCGCTCTATCAAAATGTTCCTCAAAAACTTCAATTATCTTACTTAAAACGGTTATTGTTTTATTAAGAGCATCTCTAGAAATATAATGAGTAACAATATGTTTTGTCTTCTCATCATTGAATTTTGCTCCCACAATAGTATCATTAGGGAATGGATTCCCTCCTCCTACATTGAAATAGCCATTAATACGGTTACTTTTGGCAACAATTCGATTATAGTAAATACTGATCAAAATACCATCGATAATGTTATTTTTCTCCCAATATGTTTTCGTCTCTTCTAATGAAAAATGAAGATACTTCAAATGTTCCAATGTAATTATTGTTTTTTTGGGTATAGTTATTGGTCCCATACCATTATTTCTTGATTTTTGTGTAAAGCTTTTACCTCGTAATGTCAATAATGTATTCATTTTAATCCTCGCTTAACTCTCGTGATACACTACTCTTAGAAACACCTGTCAAAATCTCAATTTCTCTAACAGTAAAACCTAGCTTCGATAATTTAGAAATAGATAAATTTCTACCATTATGCAAACTTCTTAGCAGGCGTTTTTGGTAATCATGCGGATCTGATGGATCACTAAATGCCAATGACGTTCTTATTGAGTTTCTCAAATCACCAGGATTCGGTATTACATTGGCACTATTGATAATTTTTTTAAATAATTTTAAATCTCTAGCTACATTCTTAAATTGCTTTAATAACTCATTTAAAATAATAGTAGCTACTTCTACTTTATCTTCATCAGTATAACGGTCAAAGTCAATTATGGCATCGAATCTTCTCGTAACTGCTTTATCAAGATTTTCAAAAAGATTTGTTGTTGCAATTAATACAATTTCTGGTGACAGCCTATCCAACTCCTTTAAAAAGGCAGAAGTCACTCGTCCCATTTCTCTTAAATCATTCTGATTAACCCTATCCAACACTATGGAATCAATTTCATCAAATAGGATGATATAATTTTGCTTGAAAGGAAGATTATTGATTTCATTAAAAAGAGTTGCTAAGTTTTTGACTGTTTGCCCTAGCTTACTATCTACTAAGTGACTGAAATCTACTACAAGTAATTCCTTGCCAATAAGTCTAGCCACCTGCTTTACACTTTCAGTTTTTCCAGTACCTGGAGATCCCACAAATAAAAATTTATTTATTCCAATATGATGATTGACAGCGTTTATTATTCCTTTTAAATCATTCATAATTGAAAGAGGCAATGGGAGAGGACCAATATCTAGTTTAGCAGGAGTCAAATACTCACTAGGATTTTCTATTTGTGGCATGAATCTATCACTTTGAGACATTAACCCCATAATATATTGTGCTATTTGTGTATCACCATGTTTATTGAAGTTCCGAGCAATTGCTATGGATTGATTTCTAAATTCTGTCTCTCTGCCCTCATAATGATACTTTATTAAATCAAGAACATCTGATTTTTTCATGATTCATTCCTCCTTATACAAATAATACTATATTTTCCGGACAAAGTAAATTATTTTGGGACAAAATTAAAAAAGAATAACCTTGAAAGGATATTCTTTTAATGCAAAACTATATCAGATTTTCCCTGACACTCTTTCCCCCACCTGGCAGTTCCCACATATTGGCCCAGGGAATGCTTGCCTTATCATCGCGTAAGATAGTCAAAAGCTTATCCCCACAAAACAAAGCAATCTTACAGCCTGGGAAATCAGAAATTTCTAGTTCCATCTTCAGTTCCTTCTAACATTTCCTTTTCCAGCTCTGCTAACAAGTTTTCATAATAGCGTTTCTCGTCCCTCAACATTCGACTACTATCCATTTTCTGTCTAGCAATCTTGAGAGCCTTACGAGTTCGATCTACATCTTTCTTCACCTTTAATTGATACCAGGCTTGTATCACTTGAAGATTGGACAGTTTGAGAGACAGAAACGATTTGACCTGTCGAATACTAGCATATTGCTCCGCTTGCTCAAAATCTCCTTCCAACAAGGCGATATGAAGTAGGGATAGTTGGGCAACTGTCTGCATCATCGGAGTAGTTGTCCTCTCAAGTAATGCTTGAAACTGCTGTTTAGCTACTTCTTCCTTCCCTTCCAAAATGGAAACTTCACCTTGCATACCTAATACACCATCCGCAAAACTCCCTCGTGCATCCTCAGGAACTGCTTGAACAAAGTCTTTCAAATCATATTCTTGAGGAGCCAGCAAAGTTTGAGCAGAATGTCTCAATACCAGGTAGGCGTATTTGGTATTTTCAGGGTGTTGTAGTAATTCCCAAATTTTTGCTCCATCGGTGATGCCGACTGGTAAAATGTTATTTAGGAAGAAAGATAAATTAAGAAAAATCCAAGTCCCTGCAAAATACCAGCTTCTTGTCAAAAATCCAAACACTATCGCCAATAATATCAAGCCGAGATGAACCATCAAGCCTCCTGAAAGCATCAGGATGATTCTTTGATCGCTTTCATCCTCTTTTAAACCAATGTATTGAGCACCAACATTTTTCAGAATGGCTGTTCTACTAAGATGAAACCTGCCTGACTTTTTTGTCAAAATAAAATGTCCTAATCCAAAAGCCACCAGCTGATAGCCTGTCAAGTAGCCACAAAAAGCATGACCCAGCTCATGAAGAATAAAGATTAAATACATGCTTAGAAGAGCGAAGGCATAACCAAAAGTAAAGGCTAAAACTGCGGAATACCCCAACTCTGCAAATGCGATTGTTCCACAAGCAAAAGCTAGCATAATAAAGACAACAGCTAGCACATAAACCAAATAAGTCCCAATTTTCTTCATAACACCTCCAACCAACTCCTAGTATTTTGGATAAGGGTAAAATTCTCCCTCTTCCAAGCCAACTTTTCCTTCTTCAAAGACTTCTTGATTCCATTCCATAACAAATTCCTCTGCTTCTGGATCTTCCAAAAAGTCCATGAGGGCATCTAGCCCAACCTCAGCAGTATCTTTAAGGAAAAGCGCAAAATAAGCTAAAAATTCACGGGAAAATCCTTTTTTAGGCAGGTAAGGAATAACAGTCAAATAGTCTTCCTCATTGACTGTTGACTTGGCAGGATTGTAGAAAAGGACCGCTTCCTCAAAAAGAATGTCATCTGATGAAACCTCTCCGTCTTCATCCACCATCTCCACACCTGCAGCATTTTGCGCTTCCAATAGAAAACTCACTTCTACCGCATGGTTGCGTTTGTCCCAGCTAATCTCAAAGTCAAAGGGAAAGTTCTTGTCCAACTCTTCCTCTAAAACATCTAAAAATCCGTATGTTGCCATTTTGTCCTCTTTCTATGCGACTCTTTAATCGCCCCGATTGCTCGGAAATATGCTAAAATAGATACTACCATCTTACCACAAAATTATTTTATGTCCTAATTATACCATATTACCTCATTTAAACCCTTGGTATCAGTGATTTTCTTAAAAGTCTGATTTCTTCATTTCTCATAAAAATCAATATAAAAAGCCCTCGAAAGGGCTAATAAATCTATAAAATCAATAGGCGAGTAACTAGCACAAGTGGACGTGCTTTTTTATTGACTATTACCACGATACCACGCTTAATCTTAGGCTTGAACTTTCTTATCTGCAATAGCGTCTGTCAAAGTCTGAGAAAAGTTAAGTCCCATTTCTCGTCCCAACTTATCTGCCCATTTTGGTATAGTCAAAGTCTTTTTAATGGGTTCCTGACTTCCTAGGTATTCTGATACATCAACAGATACCATAGAAATAAAAGATTTATCAAGGTCATAGGTTGACACGAAATCTTCATCATCTTTAAAAGGATCATTATCAATTAAAGACAAGCTATTGATATCTGATGGCTGAGGTAACTCTCCATCACTCTCTATCAAATCTGCAACAGTTATCCCTAGCCACTCCGACCCCATAGCCAAAGCCTCAGAAATCCCCTCTCCTTGTGTAGCTGAGTATTCAAAATCTGGGAAATGGACAAAATAAGTCGCTTCTGTTCCGTCTGTGTCGTCATAATAAAATAAAGCTGGATACGTAACTAACATTTCACTACCTCCATATCAAAAAGCAGGGACTGAATTTTACAACCCAGCTTGCTTTCCTATCCCTCTTTCAGTGTACTTATTCAGCTCACCATGAAGGATTGTGATAGGTCTTTCCCCTTGCTTCTCGATTTTAATATGGGAGCCTTTACCGCCTCTAGTCTTTATCCAACCATGGGCCGTAAGGAGTTTAACCATCTCTTTTTGTGTCATAGGTATAGCGCTTTTACCTCCTGACAACACCATTATAACACGTGTTACACGTATTGTAAAGGAGTGATACTTATTATTCTATTATACATAAAAGCCCCTAGATGTGGTTCTAAGGGAAACCAATTTATTCAGACCTATTTTTCTAATGAGTAGTAAAAACTGCTTCTTTATCGAGCAATTCATCATCTGTATAGTCAATTGTAAAAGTATCTCGATCTAAGACAGATTGAGGCGGAGTTGAATGAATCATAGGACCACTGCGTACTCTATACTTTTTATCTCCAATTTTTACAAACTGATTAACTCTCAAGTCTTCGAAATCAGGATTTTCAACAGTTATTACAAGGATGCGATTTACTACTTCAAAAACATCAATTATTCTATTTTTCATATTTTTTCAACCCATTATTAGAATAAACTTCTTGGTAAGCAAAATCAAGTTTAGATTTAATGTTTTCGTACAAATCTAAAATCTCTTTTGGAGTATCTTCCCGGAAGAAAAGTTTTCTTTTCCCTGAAATAACTTGATCACTAAGAATCCAATGACGAATTTGTTTTGTAAAAATCAAAATTTCCTGACTTGGTCCATCATTTCCATTGCTTATCACCTCTCTTTTCATTATAGTTCATACAATGACATTCAGCAATATTATTTCTCAAGTCAGCACTTCCACTTCTTTAGGCTCAACTATCCTATTTTGAGCTTTAAGGAAAATCAAATCTCTCATGCTGATACCTCTCCTCATTAAATTAAATAGTAAAAAAGATTCTATCTCACTCCCTGATTATTACAAAACCATTGAAATATCACAACTAATAGGCTAGAATGGACATAGTAAGATATAGTAGATGAGTCATTCTACTCAAATCCACGTTAGAAAGGACTGCTATGCCAGACAATCTCGCGCTTCGCATGCGCCCTAAAACCATCGACCAGGTCATCGGTCAGGAGCATCTGGTCGGACCTGGAAAAATCATCCGCCGCATGGTGGAAGCCAACCGCCTGTCCTCCATGATTCTATATGGCCCTCCGGGAATCGGCAAAACCAGTATTGCCTCTGCCATCGCTGGAACGACCAAGTATGCCTTTCGAACTTTCAATGCGACAGTTGATAGTAAAAAGCGACTGCAAGAAATCTCGGAAGAAGCTAAATTTTCTGGTGGTCTCGTCCTATTGCTAGACGAAATTCATCGACTAGATAAGACCAAGCAAGACTTCCTCTTGCCTCTCTTGGAAAGTGGACTGGTCATCATGATTGGAGCAACGACTGAAAATCCTTTCTTCTCTGTCACTCCTGCCATTCGTAGCCGAGTTCAAATTTTCGAGTTGGAACCTCTGTCTAACCAAGACGTCAAAGAGGCCCTGCAGATAACTCTAAGTAACCCTGAACGTGGTTTTGATTTTCCAATAGAACTAGATGAGGATGCGCTGGATTTCATCGCAACCTCTACAAACGGAGACCTTCGCTCTGCCTTTAACTCACTGGACTTGGCTGTTCTCTCTACCCCTGAGAATGACGAGGGCATTCGCCACATCACCTTAGACATCATGGAAAATAGTCTTCAGAGAAGCTACATCACTATGGACAAGGATGGAGACGGTCACTATGATGTTCTATCTGCCCTGCAAAAGTCTATCCGTGGCTCAGATGTGGATGCCAGTCTCCACTATGCTGCCCGCTTGATTGAGGCTGGGGATCTGCCTAGTCTCGCTCGTCGCTTGACTGTTATCGCCTATGAAGATATCGGCTTAGCCAATCCTGAGGCCCAGATTCATACCGTGACTGCTCTGGATGCTGCCCAGAAGATTGGGTTTCCAGAAGCCCGCATTCTCATTGCCAATGTCGTGATTGATTTGGCCCTTTCTCCAAAATCCAACTCAGCCTATGTAGCTATGGATAAGGCACTTGCTGACCTCAAAACATCAGGGCACTTGCCTATTCCGCGACACCTGCGTGATGGGCACTACAGTGGAAGCAAGGAACTGGGGAATGCCCAAGACTATCTCTATCCACACAACTATCCTGGAAATTGGATCAAGCAAGACTATCTGCCAGAAAAAATTCGTAATCATCACTATTTCCAAGCAGAAGATACTGGTAAATATGAACGGGCTTTGGCTCAAAGAAAGGAAGCTATCGATCGTTTGCGAAAAATCTGAAATCCTTTTCAAAAAATTGCACTTTCCTCTTGATTTTTTTTGAAAAAGTGGTATCATATAAGTATAGAAACGCTGTGGTGTACGACTTCACACTTAAGTGTTGACCGACTATTTTTTGTATTATTAGGGAAACAAAAGTCTTCTAACAGCATGTAGGCCGTCTCACACGGAAACAGCTTCAGTTAGAGCGAGTTGCCCACCTGCTTAATTGCGCGGGTTCAATACAAACCGTGAAGTTTCGGCACCAATACAGCTTTTTTCTTTGCCTCCTTAGCTCAGCTGGCAGAGCAGCGGACTCTTAATCCGTGGGTCACAGGTTCGATCCCTGTAGGGGGCATCTAAATACAACAGGAAAAGCCTTGGAACCAAGGTTTTTTTGCTTAAATAAAATTTTTTTCAAATTCTTTAGAAAACTAGCTTAAATCATAATCCAACACCAATTTTACAAATACCATAAACTAAGCTTATATACCCAAAACACAAAAAGTCCTCTTTCCACTATTTTAGAAAGAGAACTTTTTCTTTAGGAGAAATAACTTAATTTTTAATCAATTCGTGATAGCTCAGCTGGCACCGTTAAGTAATAAGTTGCAGTCAAGCTTGCTTCACCTTGATTGACAAAAATCTCGATGGAATTTTTATCTAGAACAACTTCCAATTCTTTAGCTTCAATATCTACATACCGTCGACTAGTGTCCTGTTCTTCTTCACCTAGAATTTTTTGAATAAGATGGCTACGATCAATGTAAACTTGCTGCGCATTACTGTCATAACCAAATTCAAGATAATCTGTATCATTTCCTAAGTGGTAATGACAATCTTTATCTATTTGGATTTGATATTGGCCTTTTTTAACAGGGAATTGTCTTAGTTTGCCATCTTCCAATCTTAGAATTCTAGGTAAAGTCATGGCACATGCCCATTTGTGTTCTTGGTCATGGGTTGGAAGGGTACGCCCCCATGTCTGCATCCAAGCAATCAGGATACGACGATTTTGATCGTCCAACAATGTTTGAGGCGCATAGAAGTCTTGGCCATGATCAATTTCTTGAACTGATTCTGGGATAAAACGTTTTTCTCCCCAATCTACCTTACCCGTGAACAAAAGCGATGAGTTGATGTTATGATATGAGTCTCCCTCACGCTGATAACGCATGGATGACATAATAAGGCAATCTTTCCCATCTAACTCGAAGTAATCTGGGCATTCCCACATAAAGCCTTGGTGTTCTACCCCTTTTAAAAAGATGGATTCGAACTGCCATTCTACTAGGTTATCGGACCCTAGTAGAACGATACAGCCCACATTATCCTTGTGTTTGGCAGCTACTACGGAGTAATAGCGTCCATCTTTTTCAAAGAGTTTTGGATCACGGAAATCAGCAGCAATCAACTCATCTGGCAAGTCTGTTCCAGTTACAACTGGATTTTGGGAAATCTTTTCAAAGTGAATCCCGTCATCTGAAAATGCCATATTTTGCACTTGGCGGACACCGGTTTTTTCTTCGATATGCCCAGTGTACATGAGCCAGAGGCGATCATCCTTGACAATGGCAGAGCCTGAGAAACAACCATTTCGGTCATAATCTTGATCAGGAGCAAGTGCCACTGGCAAGTGCTCCCAAGTCACCAAGTCCTTACTTTTAGCATGTCCCCAGTGCATAGGCCCCCAAACACTATCATATGGATAGAATTGATAAAAGAGATGGTATTCTCCACGAAAATAGACAAATCCATTTGGATCATTGATCCAACCAATCTCAGCTGAAAAATGTTCTTCAGGCTTATATTGAGTATTAACGAGATGTTTATTTTCTGCTATAAAACGATTGGCTTTTTCTACTGTGTATTTCTTATCTCCCATAATCAACCTCTAGTTTTTGTTTGCTTGGTATTGGTCATAGTATTTTTGTTTAATAGCGAGGTAATCAGAAAGTCCGTATTTTTCAAGTTCTTTCTTGTAATCATCCCACTCAGTATCAATATTGCCATTTACAATCCATTCAGCACGTTTACGGTAGATATAGTCATTCATATCTGCTTCGATATGGGCAATTTTGTCCAAATCTTCCTGTGTCATAAAGACTCTTGGATAGTTATTGTCATTGCTCATGTAAGGAACATAATATTCTTTGATAAGATCCAAACGCCATTTGGCATCATCAGGCATGGTTGTTACTTTACCATAGTATGAATCTAGGATAGCTAGTGGTCCTCCTACTTCAGTCTTTTGACGAAGTTCTGCTGGTGCAGTTCCGTTTAGTGGTAAGTGTTTTAGACTATTTGACGCTTGATCCAATTCAAAGATGTTTTGTTGTTTGTCATCTCCGTAAGTTCCCCAGTTATTTTGCACAGATTGGAGTGGAGCGTATTGTGCATCAATCCATTTAGCTGTCAATTCTAGGTTTTTGTTTACACTGGTAATAACCATCTTGTCACGTGCAAATCCCATACCGTTTGTACGAGCTACGTGTTTTTGACCACTTGGTCCAGCAAGTACTGGTAAAACATCATAACTTTCGTTACTTCCAGTAACATTATTCTTATCCCATGTAAAGTAAACACCAAATTTCTGATCATGACCTTTAGCAATGTAACTATTCCAATCATGTTCGAAAGCTTCTTTATCAATCAAGCCTTTTTCTTGCAATTGACGGATAAATTTGACACCTTCTTTATAGTTATCGTTATCTGCTGTGAAGTCAACTTTGCCATCATTTCCTACTACTAAATGATCATCGTTATCCCCTATACCAAATGCAGCAAATAGGAATTTAAAATCTTCGTTTCCGTTACCACTAATAAATGTAAATGGAATTTCATCAGCCTCTCCATTTCCATTTGGATCCCCGTTTTTGAAAGCTTCTAGGACTTTAATCAAATCATCAGTAGTTTTTGGCATTTCAAGACCAAGTTTCTTAAGCCAATCTTTGTTAATCCAAGCCATATCGTTGACGCTGTGAATAGACTCTTTACCATCTCCAAGCTCTTCAATCCATGGGAATGAGTAAATGTGCCCATCAGGTGCTGTCATCAAGGCCTTGTACTCTGGTTTCTCATCCAAAATTTTCTTAAGATTTGGCATGTATTTATCAATCAAATCTTCAACTGGAATAATAACACCTTTTTTAGCCCAGTTCATCAAGTCCACATCTGAAGCTCCGTCGTTGTGGATAGCATCTGGTAAATCACCACTAGAAATATCCAAGTTACGTTTTTCTGCAAAGTCGGATTGGTAGTTGGTCCAGTCAATATGAACGCCAGTTTCCTTCTCCAAACGTTGCAAAATTAACTTTTCATTTGGGTCTTTAGGAGATAACGGTGAACTGGCTGTCATAAACTTCAATGTTTTCTTTTCTTGAAGCGGGAATGTTACACCTTCCAACTTATAATCTGGACTTGAAGCTGTATTTTTTGAGCCACAGGCTGCAAGTACTGCTAAACTAGCTGTCAACAAAACTGCTGATTTTGAGAATGTTTTGAATTTCATGAGAAAACTCCTTTTATTTTTTCTTTTTTTATCCTTTAAGTGAACCAGCCATAATTCCTTTATCAAAGTATTTTTGGAAGAATGGATACATAACAATCAATGGCAAGCTGGAAATGACAATAGTTGCGTATTTAATCAATTCAGCTAAACGTTTCATTTCATTCATAGCCGCTTGTGCTCCAATCATGTCTTGACCTGGTTGGCTCTGAATGAGAATTTTACGAAGTACAAGTTGCAATGGTTCCAAGTTTGGATCCTTGATATAAATCATTGCATCAAAGTATGAGTTCCACTGTCCTACAAAAGCATAAAGGAAGAGAACAAACATAATTGGTTTTGCAAGAGGAAGCATGATTTTGAAGAAAATCTGTAAATCATTTGCACCATCAATGACAGCAGCTTCAACTAATTCTTCAGGCAATCCTTGGAAATAGGCCCTAGCAAGAATAATATTCCAAACGTTGACAGCACCTGGAACAATGATAGCCCATGGAGTATTTAGCATTCCCAATTCTTTTACGAGCAAGTAAGTTGGGACTAAACCACCACCAAAGAACATAGTCACAATCAAGAAGTAGTTAATCCAACGACGTCCAACCAAGTCTTTCTTAGAAAGAGGATAAGCTGTAAACACAGATAGCAATACTGTTAAAGCTGCAAATCCAAAAGAGTATAGTAGAGAATTGATAAAACCTCTTAGAATAGATTGGTCACTGAATACACGCTGGTAACCTTCTACAGTCCAATCGGCTGGATTAAAGCTAATCCCTCTACTAACCAGAACCTTAGGATCCATAAAGGATGCTACGACGATATAAAGTAAAGGAAGCAAAGTCATCAAAACGATAAAGACAATAATGATTTTATTTAAGAGTAAGATACGTCTATCAAATTTTGTATCCATAATCGAATTTTTCATACTTTCCTCCTTAAATTCCTTCACCATTATTCATGCGTTTAACGATTTGGTTAACTGCAACAAGCAATACTACGTTAATCACTGCATTAAACAAACCAACCGCTGTTGAGTAAGAATAGTCTCCTGATACAAGACCAACTTTATAGACATATGTCGAGATAATTTCAGAAGTTGGCAAATTTAACGATGTCTGCATCAAGAATGCTTTTTCATATCCGACATTCATAATTCCACCTGCAGCTAAAACAAATTGGATAACCATAATAGGCTTAAGAGCTGGAATATCAATGTGCCAGATTCGTTGGAAGATATTGGCTCCATCCAGTCGAGCTGCTTCTACTAAGGCTGGATCTACATTTACCAATGTTGCCGTGTAGAGCGTTGAAGCCCAGCCCATTCCTTGCCAGATACCACTAAAGATGTATAAGGGTCTAAAGAAGTCTGGATTTGTCAAGAAGTCAGCCTTCATTCCAAACATAGAAAGAAAATTGTTGATTGGTCCTCCCACTGAAAAGAAGAGGAAAATCATACCGACAATAACAACGACTGAGATAAAGTTTGGTGCGTATAAAATGAGCTGAATTCGTTTTTTGACTTTTTCACTCAAGAGTTGATTGAGCATAATAGCAAGAATGATTGGTGGTAAAAAGCCAAGCAATAAACCATAGATACTTAATTTTAATGTGTTGGCTAACAAGATACCAAAGTTGGGAGAGGATATGAATTTTGTAAACTCAGAAAAACCAATCCAATCACTCCCTAAAATTCCTTTTAAAGGATTGTAATCTTTAAATGCGATTAAAACCCCATACATAGAAATGTATTTAAAGATAAAGGTTAAAACTAAACCGGGGACAGTCATCAATAACAAGAGTTTTTGTTTCTTGATTCTTTCCCAAAGAGAAACTTGCTTCGCTTTGCTATTCATAGCAACCTCCTTTTTGAAACGTTTCATTTTTTCTAGAAAAGATGGCGCTTGGCGCTGTCTCTTTATTTCTTTTTTGAAACGTTTCATTTTTGTTTTAAAAATAAATCTTTTTTATCTGAATTCATTCTATCATTGATAGCGCTTTCTGTCAAGACTTATTTTCATTTTTTGTTGTTTTTCCTTCAACAAATTTTACTGGTAGGATTGTCTGCAAATTAACAGTCTTTCCATCAATTATATCAAACAAAATACGAACCGCTTCTTTTGCCATTTCTTCCAATGGTTGTTCAATAGTTGAAAGTAGATAATCTCTATCTCCAGCCATTTTAATTCCATCGTATCCAATAATTTGGACATCATGAGGAATACGTTTGCCATTTTTTTCTATTATTTCAATCACATCCAAAGCTGTAAAATCGTTGATTGTAAAAATTCCATCTATAGAAGAATTTTCTTCCAAGAAACTCTCTAGCTTTCCATAATAGTCAGTAACTGTCTCATCCAAATCAAAAATACTAAGAGGTATTTTATGCTCTTGGACATACTTTTCAAATGAAATTCTACGACGTTTGGTTTCATTAATGGTTGTATTATGTCCGCCCACAAAGGCTAAATGCTGACATCCTTTACTAATTAATTGTTTAGCTGCTTCTCTTCCACCTGCATCATTATCTGATGAAACACAAGGAATGGCAATATCTGAGTATGTGCGGTCAATACTAACAAAGGGAATTCCTGACGTCAAGTAATGTTCAATTGGACTATAGGTAATGGCAACCACTCCATCAACTTTATTATGACGCAACATCTCCAGATAGTCTTGCTCTCTATTTGTACCATTGATAGAACATAAGAGTAATTTGTTATTTCTCTTATAGACTTCATTTTCCACATGCATAGCAAATTCTGAAAAGAAGGGATGCCAGATACTTGGTACAATGATTGCAATCGTTTCTGTTCGATTTTTTTTCATTCCTCTAGCGTAGTAATCTGGAATGTAATTCAAAGTTTTAATCGCTTGTTCCACTTTTTTCAAAGTTACTTCTTTAATGCCTTTTTCTTTATTAATTACACGTGAAACAGTTCCAACACTAACTCCTGCTTCTAAAGCAACATCTTTCATGGTAATTGATTTTCTTTGTTCTACCATATTATCACCTCCTTTCAATATATAGTATCATGCAAATGCTTTTTAAGCAACTATTTCTCAATCATTTTTGGCCAGATCATTTATCCCATCATGAATAAAATCACTCCAATTAGCTTTTGAAAATACTTCAATTTTCATGTGTAAACATCTACATAAAACAGGAAAAGCCTTGGTTTTATGGCTTTTTTCGTATCTTCTACAAAAAAAGCAAGAGTTTTAGAGGGCTATAAATCTAGATGTACATTTTGCTTAAATGATTGAAGGTCTTTTCTTAACAAAAACACCCAAAAAATTAGATTTTTTCTGTCTAACTTTTGAGGTACAGTTCAAACGCGAAATAGCGTTTTTTTGTTATTTTTGGTTACTCATCTAATCGAATAAACATCATGGCATTTAACAAATATATGAGTGAGACCGTGTTTATATTATTTGAATAGATGAGTCTCTTATTTTCAATAGGAGGAATAATAAAATTAGAAATAATGATATCATAAGATGAATCTTCTAAAGATTCCTTTGATAATTCTAATTCAGTCCAAACTTCCAGTTCAAAATTATTGCTACAGTAATAAGAAAGTGTCTCTGCAACGAATTTTGCATGATACTGATCAAAATTACTCATAACCAAAACCTTTAGTTTAGGCTGATTTTGTAGCAAATTAATTACCAAATGTTTGGTATGAGTGATGAAGGTATAAGATAGATGATTTACCATCATTGAACTAGAACAAACCTCAAGAGTCTCTAAATAGTGAGAAAGCTCTTTTTTTACATCTGAAACAAATTTTGGAAAAATATTTTGAAAGTTCCTGATTGTATTCCCTTTTTGATCAAATAAAATAAACTCAGTAAACAACTCTTGACGATACAGATGTGCGGTATTATGCAGATGCCAAATCAGATTATCCTTATTCTCAATTTCAATCTGATACTTGACTGAAATCTGATCAATAAAATCACTCAATAGATGGTAAGATTTTTCAACATAACTATCCTTTTTTACGCATTTCATAAAGAGACTTTCATCTATGAAAAACATTTTTTGAAAGTAAGACACAAATAATTGGCAAACAACTTCTTCATCTAAAGAGATATTGTATTCTGATTCAAAACTCTGAGCAACACCTTCTATTCCTTCTGCCTGCATTAAAAAATCCAAACTTTGGTCGTTAAAAGAATCTTTATCTACTTCCATAAAATGACCAAACTTTATTCTATATAGGTTCGTAACTAGGAGCAACTTTAGCATTCTATGCGTTGACAAATTCATTGGAAAGCTTGTTTCCTTATAAACCAATTCTAACAATTGAGATAGTGGCTCTGATGAAAAATTTTCAAATGGCCATTCTAGGAAATAATATTTTTCTGAAAAATATTGTGCAAAAAAGTAACGAATGTCTCTCTCATTTCCAATGATTTGAACAGGGGTCAGACTGACTTCAAATTGAAATTGCCTTTTAATCACTTTATTGATTTGGCTAATAATACGATAGAGCGAAGATGAACTGATATAAAATTCTTTACAAATACTCTCAGCTTGACAACCTTCATTAAAGAAGATGAATTCTAAAATCGAAAAATGAGTTGAATGTTTAAAGAAATGATGGTAAACCATTTCAATATCACTATCATCGGTATTAATAATGCGTATACCATTAGTAGAAGAATGAAAAATCAAGTCAGGAAAAGCAGATTTAACATGGGATAGATCATCTTTGACTGCACGTTCTGTACAATTTAATAACTCTGCTAGTTCAGAACGATGAAACCAACGTTTATGTTCAAATAATAATTCTAATTGCCTATGACTTTTTTTAGATAATAAATCTCTCATGAATATCTTTCTCTCTTTATAAATTATCGGATTAAACCTCTTGCAATTATACCACAAAGAATAGGTATAGCATGATATAACGACTTTTCCTAAAATCTTTTATTTCGTATAATAACACTACGGAGACAATATATAAACAATTTTCTTATTTTACCGTCTATTGAGGGCGTGAATACAGAATCAAATTCAAGTCTAAAGATTATATTTTTAATTTTAAAAATTATATAATAGCAACAATTAAAGAATTTGATTTTTTAAAATTATATAATAATAACAATCGAAATAATTGACTTTTCTATATTAAAGTTATATAATAGTAATAATCAAAGAAATTGATTTTTTGATATTAAAATAAAAAAGGAGGGTAGGCAGTGTTGTGATCAATTATTGCTGGAGGTCTTATTGGTCTCTTGGCAGGTAAAATCACTAAAAAAGTAGTTCTATGGGAATCATCGCAAATGTATTCGCTGGTTTAGTCGGGGCATATGCAGGACAATCTCTTTTAGGTAGTTGGGGTCCATCAATCGCTGGAATGGCTTTGCTCCCATCTATTGTAGGTGCAGCGATTGTGATTACTGTAGTGTCATTCTTTACAGGTAGAAAGTAAACTTTTCGCCAGTAAAGTTAGCAAACTATTTTTAAATCAATGACGGGAAAAATAGTTTAAATGTTAAATCGAAAGGATTGTATATGTCAAAAGCAAAGAAAATATGTTTCATTATTTTCTGTATTTTAATCTTGACAATTTTCCTTCCTGTTTTGATAGATTATCATCAAGTTAGTGATCTAGGTATTCATCTACTTAGCTGGAGACAGAACTCCGTAGTTGAATTCTATCTTGCTAGATATGTCTTTTGGGGGACAGTGGTTCTATCAACTTTAGTTTTATTATCCATTTTAGTTGTGATGTTTTATCCTAAACGTTACTTGGAAATCCAACTTGAAACTAAAAACGATACATTAAAATTAAAGAATTCGGCAATCGAAGGTTTTGTTAGAAGTTTGGTGAGTGATCATAGATTGATCAAGAACCCAACTGTTCATGTAAATTTACGAAAAAATAAATGTTTCGTTCATGTAGAAGGTAAAATTCTTCCTTCAGACAACATCGCTGACAGATGCCAAATAATTCAAAATGAAATAACTAATGGATTGAAGCAGTTTTTTGGTATTGAGCGTCAAGTAAAACTTGAAGTTGCAGTAAAAAATTACCAACCAAAACCTCAAAACAAAAAGACTGTTAGTCGTGTGAAGTAAGGAAGTAAAAAATGGAATGGCTTAAACAATATCGATATCCAATTATCGCTGGTCTCATAGGCGTATTTCTGGCTTGTTTGATTGTCTCCTTTGGCTTCTTCAAAACAATATTTGTATTGATTTTAGGAGCACTGGGAGTTGCAGCTGGATTATATATCGAAAAAAACTATATAGATAAATAAAAAAATAAAAATTACTAATTTAATTAAAGGAGTTTCATATGTCAAACGAAAAAAACACAAACACTAACGTAGAAAAGAAAGATGCTACTGTTGTAGCTCACGAAATCAAAGGGGAACTTACTTACGAAGATAAAGTTATCCAAAAAATCATTGGTCTTTCACTAGAAAACGTTTCAGGTCTTTTGGGAATCGATGGTGGTTTCTTCTCAAATCTTAAAGAAAAAATCGTTAACAGCGATGACGTAACAAGTGGTGTTAACGTAGAAGTTGGTAAAACACAAGTTGCAGTTGACTTAAACGTTATTGTTGAGTACCAAAAAAATGTTCCAGCTTTATATTCAGAAATCAGAGAAATCGTATCTTCAGAAGTTGCTAAAATGACTGACTTGGAAATTGTTGAAATCAACGTAAACGTTGTCGACATCAAAACTAAAGAACAGCATGAAGCAGACTCAGTAAGCCTTCAAGATCGCGTATCTGACGTTGCTGAATCAACAGGAGAATTCACTTCAGAACAATTCGAAAAAGCTAAATCTGGTCTTGGATCTGGTTTCTCAACTGTTCAAGAAAAAGTTAGCGAAGGTGTAGAAGCTGTTAAAGGTGCAGCAAATGGTGTAGTATCTCACGAAAACACTCGTGTAAACTAAGATAAAATAAATATAACAGGAGAAATTATCATGTCAGTAGAAGAAAAATTAAATCAAGCTAAAGGTTCTATTAAAGAAGGTGTTGGAAAAGCCATCGGTGATGAAAAAATGGAAAAAGAAGGAGCGGCTGAAAAAGTTGTTTCTAAAGTTAAAGAAGTTGCCGAAGACGCTAAAGACGCTGTAGAAGGTGCTGTAGAAGGTGTTAAAAACATGTTGAGTGGCGACGATAAATAAGGTTAAAAGTTACTTTATCTTTTTGGTAACATTAGTCAAAAGAGTCTGAGTCGAGATGATTCTCAGAAAACAAAAAGCTAGAGATTCCCAATTGCGGAACTCTAGCTTTTTAATTTTGCCTCTTTCTCTTATTATATTTCAGCAGGTTGTTGGCCATGAGTATGAATCCCATGTCAATTCTCACTTGACGCTTACCTCTCAGATGACATCTCTTATAACCCAAACAAACCTTTATCTGTCCAAAGACAGATTTCATATCAATCTTACGTTTAGCGAAAATTTGTCTACCCTTGGAAGATAAAAGTGCCTGATATTCTTTAGTTTTTAAACACTGGTAACGTTCATTCATATACAGTCTCTTTTGAGGGGCTGATTCAGGTTCATAATCGCAGTCAACATTGATTTCAAGGCTGTTTGCTTTCTATCTCCCCTTTTTCATGATATATTTTCGTACAGGTGCTTCAATAGTTTCTATAGTAAAATGAACCAAAAATAGTACACGTTGCGGTATAATGTTCTTATGGCATATTCATTAGATTTTCGTAAAAAGTTCTCTCCTATTTGTGAGCGAACAGGTATAGTCAATTGATTGTCAGTTTGAAGACCAAGAGTCGTAAGGCAAAGGATATGGCAGAATCCATCCAAGGGTGGCTGGCACAATTTCTAGTGAACCTCTTTAAATCTATTACGTTTGACTGTGGAAAAGAGTTTTCAAAATGGAAAGATATTTCCAATCATCACGATAGTGAGAGCTTTTTTGCGAATCTAGGATGTCCAAGACAGCGGCGTCTCAACGAACATTCAAATAGACTTTTAAGGTGTCATGACTTGCCAAAGCAGACAGATTTCAACGAAGTCAGTCAAGAATTTTAGGCTGGACAAAAACTCAATTTCAGGAGAAAATGAAATAAATATTCCCACAATAAAACGCATAGTATCAAAGTTTTTCCAACACCTGATATTATGCATTTTTTAATTTTAAAAACTTTTTCCCAGCCTCAAGAAATCACATCCCACCTAAATCCTTTGGATACCAAATACCTCATCAGGTATTTTCTGAGTTGGTAAGACTGTCTAGCTTAATTTGACAAATAGAGGGCGTTAAATCCAGTTTTTACAGGAAGTCTATTTAAATATTTTCACACTGACCTTACAAAATATGAAATAAATTATATAAAGTCATTCCCATGACACAGAATAACATCCCTTTAAAACAGTATCTTACCCAATTTTCAGGTAAGACTTTTGATACAACCGTCCCCAATACCCCTCCGCATATAGAAGCAAGAAAAATAACTGGAACAGGTGCTAAATGATACTGATTTAAACCTGTAACCACAACAATTGTAGCCAAATGAGACAGCTGGGAAAAGAAAATAATTGCAAGAGAATACATCGTTGCTTCTTTTATCGAAATAGAAAAAAACACCATCAATAAAGATACATTGAGCGGACCACCACCAATCCCTAAAAAACTAGAAATCAAGCCCAATAGAAGACCACAAATCATATAGAATCCTATCTTATCAAATTGATAAGTTTTTTTAAAATCTGTTAAAACAAATGATACAAGTAGCATCACAAATAGTAAAATCATTTGAACAATGGATACTAGCCGTACTGATAATTGAGATAACAAAACTTGAAAAATAAGATGACCTAGAAATCCTCCTAAAACAGAAGAAAAGGATACCGTAAAAATCAATCTCCATTTTATCTCTTTACTTTGTGAAAATCTTTTGATTGTTGAAATAATCGCCATTATAAAAACAGAGAAACTAGAATAAAAAGCAATATCACTGACCGAATGGTATCCAAAACTATCCATAAGTGGCTTAATTATAATTCCACCACCCATGCCTGATATAGAACCCAATCCACTAGCTATTATAATGATTAGAAAATAAATAATCTCAACCACTTTTTAAGTCCATCCTATTCTTTCAAACATCTAAAACCTAGATGGCTACTAGTGGAAGTAGAAATACATCCATTTCTAGCAGCTACTCGGTATCGATTACAATAAGAACAATGACATAAAAAGGAACCTCCTCTGATAGCATACTCCTCATCTTGTATCCCATATTTTGGCAACTCATAGTCATCTTCATTAAAACTAGCTAATAAGGTATATCTCGGATTGCGACACCATTCCCAAACATTCCCAATCATTTGATATAGACCAAAATCATTAGGTAAAAATTCATAGACAGGAGCCGTTCCTATAAATCCATCTAAGGCAGTATTTTCATAAGGAAATCTTCCTTGCCAAGTATTGGCATGATAATATCCACCTTCTAAAAGAGTATCTCCCCAAGGATATTCAGATTGTCTTCCTCCTCTAGCAGCATATTCCCACTGTGCTTCAGTAGGTAAAGACATTCCGCTCCAATTACAGAAAGCCAATGCATCTTCTAAAGCAACATGAACTACTGGATGGTCTTCTAAACCCACTAGATTACTGTTCTCACCGTAGGGATGTTTCCAGCAAGCGTTCGGAACTTGTAACCACCACGGAGCCCCAGCAGGATGAGGATATCCCTCCCTTTCTGCCTCTGGAACGAACAATATAAAAACAAAAGACCACTCTTGTCGCTCAGCTAGTGTTTTATAGCCTGTTTCTTTCACAAATTGAGCAAATTCTTGATTCGTAACTGGAGTATCCGCAATGGAAAAATCCTTTACACTAACAGCGACTTGAGGACCTTCAAAATCATCTAAAAAGCCCTCTTCAGAATTTGTTCCCATCATAAATGTCCCACCCTTGATTTTTTTCATTTTCATGATTGACTATCCCCCGTTTTCGTTAGAGTTGGCGTTATTTTAGAAAGTTCAACAGGAACTAACTCTTCATCCACAACAAAACCTTCTTCTCTATATCTAAGAAAGTCTACTAATTTTTTCTTCATCTGACGAACAATAGGTTGGTATTTTTCGCTTGGATACAAATCATTCATTTCATGCGGATCTTTTTTCATATCAAATAACTGATAATGATTTAAAACAGGAAACCAGATAAATTTCCACTGGTCTGTCAAGATATATTGACTAGAATCTTTTCCTAAAGCATGTTCACCATGAAATTCTGTTCGCCACCCCTCGTACTGTCCAAATAATAAATTCTTAACACTCCGTCCATCTAGTTCATCTGTAGTAGTTCCTCCTGCCAAATCCACGAGTGAAGGAAAAATATCTTGAATTTTCACTAATTGCTTGATTGTTCCCCTATTACCAGCTATCAATCCAGCCGGATCGTAAATAAACGAAGGAATGTGGATACTTCCCTGATAAGGATATCCCTTTCTAAACAGATAATGTTCACCAAGCTGATCTCCATGATCCGAAACAAACCAGATAATCGTATCTTTATCATGACGAAATTCTTTTAGGGAAGTCAAAAAGCGACTAATTTGATGGTCTATATGAGTAATCAATCCAAAATAAGCAGCAACCATTCTTCTTTGATCATCTTCCTTTAATTTCCCTCTTAAAGCATAAATAGACGGAATTTGCTTTTCTAATACTTCCCAATTCCCGATATGCAAATCGAGAAATTGAGGCAAGCGTTCCATATACATATCAAAATAGTATTTTGGGGGATTTAATGGAGCATGTGGTTTTTCAAAAGACATTTTGAGAAAAAAAGGAACCGTTGGATCTCTTCTTTGTAAAAATGAAATGGACTCACTCACAACCCAGTTTGTTGGATGTAACTTCTCATCTTTATCCCAAGGTCTAGCTTCCCAAGAATTACAATCCATTCCGTCATCAATCAAATCAACATCATAACCAACTTTACCCTTTAAAAAGGCTAGATAGTCACTAACATAATCAAATTGACTTCCATAAGCCTTATCATACTTTCTATCAACATGTAGATACCCATCGTGAAGTAAGACATGATCAAACCCAAGTCTCTGTCTGGAAGGAAAAACATGCATCTTACCAATACACTCTGTTTGATAACCCATATCTTTAAAGACTTTTGGAAGAGTATTAGTAAAATTCCAAGGCACCTCATCTTGATAACCAACACGTCCACTTTTATCTTGGTCTAAGCCAGTCAATAAAGCTGCCCTAGCAGGAACGCAAGAAGGAACTGGAGAATAGGCATTTTCAAAATTATAACCTACACTAGCCATCATATCTAATGTTGGAGTGCTAACTAGCTTATCCTTACTATTCAAGGATAAGGCGTCTGCTCTCATTTGATCTACAACAATCAAAATAATATTTGGCTGTTTTGTCTGAACCATAAAATCTCCTTTCTAATATGGCAAAAGAGGCACAAGAAGATATCTACCTTTACTGCACCCCTTTCTATATCAATCTCTCTATATAAAGCAATAACATTCTTGTTATGTTTTATAGAACAATGAACTAAAATATGACTAAATCGATTAGGAAATTCAAATCATTTTCTAGTACTGTTTTAGAAGTTACAGTGTACTATTCCAACTTCAACAAACTATAAACCTTGGTCTAATAACAATTTTAGTGGAGATAAGAAATCCTACACCTAACTCATCTTACACGTAATCTATTTCTATTTTATCACAAAAAACGCAAGTAAGACCATTAACTCAATTCAGTTTTATCTGCCATTTTCACAAATGGGAAATAAGTCAAGACACTAATAATCAAACAAACAACTGATAAGATGATGGCACGCCAATCAAATGCTGTAGAGAAGAAACCATATAAAATTGGAGGCATTACCCAAGTAACATTTTGTGTAACAGGTGAAACAAGACCCCAGCTTGTTGCCCAGTAAGCTACCGTTGCCATGAAAACCGGGCTAAGTACAAATGGTATAAATAGCAAAGGATTCAAGACAACTGGTAAACCATAATTGACCGGCTCACCAATATTAAACAGAACTGGTGCTAGACCAAGTTTAGCAACTTTTCGATAATGACTGTTTCTTGAAAAAATTAAAATAGCAAGTACCAATCCTAATCCTCCAAACCAGACAAACGCCCCAAAAGACCCACTTGTCCATATATAAGGAATCGGTTCACCTTTTTGGAAAGCATCCAGATTCGCTAACATAGCAACTCCAAACAGCCCTTCCATGATGGGAGCCAATACATTTCCTCCATGGAGACCAAAAAACCAGAATAACTTATTTAAAAAGATCATCAGAATAACTGCAAAGAAACTTTGAGACAAACCTAGTAATGGCGTTTGTAACACCTTGTAAACCCAATCAATCAATAAGTCATTGCTAAGTAAATGGAAAACATAAGTCAAGATGGCTACTATATACATCGCCATAAATCCTGGAATGATAGAAGTGAACGGCTTAGCAATCGCAGGGGGAACTGAATCTGGTAACTTGATTACCCAGTTCTTTTTCATTACTTTACAGAAAATAATAGAGGCTAAAAATCCAATCATCATGGCTGTAAAGTAGCCTCTGGCATTAATATGGTTTCCTGGAATCACATTCCCAATAGTTACCATCAGATTTTTACCATCAAATGCTAGATTATCAATTCCTTGTAAGATCTGATCTAATTTCACATCTCCTACATTTGCCAAAGGGAAACTCTTTGTAACTGTACTTCCAATCGAAATGACAAACGAAGCAAGTGATACCAAACCAGCAGAAACTGTATCAACCTTGTAAATCTTAGCGATATTCACTCCCAAGCAATAGATGAACAACAAAGAAACAATTGGTATACTTCCCTTGAATACCAAATTATTGATGTCAACAAGCCACTGAAAGGTTTTCGTAATACTTTCTAGGTGAAATTGTTGTGGTAAATCCACTAGAAAAGCATTTAATAACAAAGCAATGGAACCTGTCATAATAACAGGCATAGTCCCCACAAATGAATCACGTAAAGCAACTAAAAACTTCTGATTCCCAACTTTCATTGCAATTGGAGAAAGTTTTTCTTGCATTTTATCCAACATTGTATTCATACTAAACTCCTAATTTTTTTCAAATCGTTCGTATACTTCTACCACTTCTTTCGCCAAGTCAACAAAAGTCAGACTCGTCATTAAATGATCTTGCGCGTGTACCATCAAGAGGCTAATTGATGTTTCTTCCCCCTGTGCCTCTCTTGTCAACATTTCTGTTTGAGCCTTATGCGCCTGTAATAAGGCAGCATTCGCATCAGCTAATCTTCGATTGGCTTTAGAGAAATCCCCTTTTTTTGCTGCCTGAATAGCCTCCATAGCATTACTTTTGGCTTCCCCACCATACATAATTAGCCCCATTACAGATTCTAAATTACTTTCATCCATAACATTCTCCTCAATCTTAGTCTAATAAACTTTCAGCTAAATCTAAAACTTTAGAACCATTCATCATTCCGTAATCTGTCATCGGAATAACCGCCACAGGAATCTGTCTATCTTTTAGTTTTTCTTGAAAGTCCCCTAGTAAATAGCGAACTTGGGGGCCTAAAAGCAACACATTTACTTCTTTTGTTGCTACAATTTCTTCTGCTTCAGGAGCTGGAACTGCAAAAATTTCTGCATCCAACCCCTTATCTTCTGCTGCCTTTTGCATCTTTGTCACTAGCAGACTTGTACTCATACCTGCTGCACACGCTAACATAATTGTTACTTTAGCCATAGCTTACTCCTTTTATTTTATTGTCAATGTTACTGTTTTTCGATCAACTTTAGACTCATAATCTAAATGTTTGGGACGACTAGTATAATGCAAATTATAAACTCCTGGAGGCATTTGTGAAATCTTTTCTTTTTCAGTTTTATTGCGAATTAATAAATCTACCGAAGTATTCCCTCCAAAGTTATTAAACATAGGTTCATTTTCAATAGAATAATCTAACTCATATCCACTATTAGTTGTAATTCCTTTTAATAAATCAGGAACATCTCCTCTGTTTATTACTATATCCTTAGCGCCATTTATTTTGGGAGATTGACTATAATACTCTTCAGCTTGATGTTGTTGTAAATCATTTCTAGAGTAAGAAACATAATCAACTACAAATTCAGTCCCTGATAAATTATTGTCCACTACCCCAGGCCAACTTCCTCCCATCGCTAAATTTAACTGAACATACTGAGGTCTATTAAAAATCTTTTTCGCTATATTATCTGATCCATAATATACTTTTCTAACAATATGATTGTCAACCATCCATACAATATAATCTTTATACCAATCAATTGAAAAAGTATGATACGAATCATTAAAGTTTCCACTCGATAATTTAAAGGCTGTACCACGTCCTGCAAATTTTCCATCATCATTATCCGACTGTCCATAATGAAGCGTTTGATAAACTGTCTTATTCCCACTTCCATTTGAATTTCGTTCACCAACTAATTCCATTATATCTATCTCACCTGTTGACGGCCATCCTCGTCCCTGAACAGGATTAATCTTCCCATCAAGTGTAAAATCCGATCCAAGAGTCCAGAAAGCAGGAAAAACTCCTTGACCTTTCGGTAATTTTGCACGCATCTCTAATTTACCATAAAGAAATTCTACTTTCCCATGTGTTCTAACACTTCCTGAATTATATACAACCTTTCTGTGATTGTTTCTTGGGTTAAAATACTGATCTTCCTTAGAGCGATTCGTAGCTCTAAGAACTAAATTTCCCGAACGTAGAAAAACATTCTCATCACTTCTTACATAATGTTGCTGTTCCCAACCACGAATTGATCCTAATTCATATCCCCAATATTTTTTATTTAATTGTTCGCCATCAAAATCATCTCTCCAAATTTTCTTATATGAATTTCCTTTAGACAGTTGATACATCTCTACATTATCAATAAAAATATTAGATTTTTTTGTAGTATCGTCTTCTGACCATTTCACTAATTGAATCAAAACTTTATCGTGTTTACCGGAATTGAAAGAAAACATGTATTTTTTCCATTCGGTTGTATTAACTGTTTGATCAACAGCTTCTCCAATGTTATTTTGAACAATCTCTCCTTGCTTATTATTATCAAACCATCTTGCGGTAAAATATCCCTCTGCTCCACTAATATCTACTTTGGCAAAAGCAGATACTAAATAATCTTCATTAGGTTCTATATCAATAACTTGTCCAATATATCCATCTGCTCTATTATCATTAATTGCAGTAGAAGGAATCATACCTGAGTAATGTCCGTTACTATAACTCTCATTTGAATTAATTATTCCCCTATTTCTAGAGTTCCAAAACAGCTCTCCTTGCTCAAAATTTGAATTTTTTATTAAATTTTCATTAGCAAAAACTTTCACATGAATAAATATTAATAAAAATAATATAAATAAACTTGAAATTAATTTCTTATTCTTCATTTTATCACCTATTTACTGACCTAGCCAAGCGAGATACTGTATGTCTCACTCCTCTAATTGCCTTGCTCAATGCATAAATATTATCGACTGTTGCCAGTCCCCCATATCCTGCGTCACCTATATGTTGAATATCAACTCCACAAATTTTATTTCTAAGTGCAATTTCCTTGATAGTATCTGTATCAGATGTTTCTTGGCTAGTACCAATAGCACTCAGTACTAGCCCACCCTTACTATGAACGAGATCAACGACTTCACGCAACTCTTGGTCATGAAAGGCTGGAACGGTTCCAACTGCTGGAACAAGTATCACATCCGCACCTGCTTCCAACAATTGCTCTGCGACAGAAAGCTCTGCCACAGGCTCATTCACTCCTGCCCCGTGCATCTTACCTGCAATAATCAAACCAGAAAAGTTTTCCTTAGCAGTTTGAACAGCCTTAATGATTTCTCGATTGCTAACTCCTGTTCCAGGATTTCCAGTCAAACAGACAAAGTCAAAACCTAACTCCTCTATTCGATTCAATGTTTCAACACTAGCAACACGACCTGCAACAATTTCCTGTGTTTCCTCTAGCATCTTTGCAGATGGGTCAATCGGTTCCAAATTTACACCAATTGGACAAGCAACAAGCTGGTGTAAGCGATGAATAACATCATCACCTGAACTATCCAAAGCATAAATTTTAGGCTCAAAAACATCAACACAATTCAATAAAATCATATCAGCTCCAAAAGCTCTAGCAATTTCAGAATTAGTTATATCCCCAACAAATGTCTCACGAGTAACTACATTTTCAGATAGAACAACTCTACCTTCACTTGCTAAAATACTTTGTTTTAATTCTTCAGCATTCATCTGTAATATCTCAGATGGATTTGCACTAATTAAACGTTTCATTCTCAATCCTCCAATAACTTAAACCGTTTTTCAATAGCTATTACAAATGGTAAATAAAGTAAGACATCCAAAACAATCAATACAATTTGTAATAATGAACCAGAAATACTTCCTGTAGCAAGTAAACCACTTATAACAGGTGGCATAGTCCAACCTGGATCTGTATAAGTTAGCGGAACCAAACCTGATGCCATTGCTCCCCACGCTACTAGTAAGTTAAACATTGGAGCTAAGATAAATGGAACTAGTAACAAAATGTTCAAAACAATAGGAACGCCAAACATTGCTGGTTCATTTATATTAAATAATCCAGGTATAACAGTTATAGGTGCCAAAGTTTTTAGTTGTTTACTAGCTTTCTTCTTATGTGCTAAATATCCTAACGCAAGAACTAAACCTATGGTTGCACCACCGCCACCTATGAATACAAAATTATCCATAAATACGCTAGTAAAAATATTTGGAAGAGTTTCTCCAGTTTGATAAGCTACTTTATTTGCATCTAGATTAGCTAACCATAACGGTTTCATAACTGCATTAACAACATTTCCTCCGTGTAATCCTACAAACCAAAAACTACTATTAAGGAAAATTAAGATAAGAAGACCAATAACATTATTTCCTAAAAGTCCAAGTGGACCTCCCAAAGCTACTTGAGCAATTTCATGAAGATTAGGTAAACTTAATTTATCTAAAGTTGCATAAACAATCAACCAACCAACAATAGTCACTGCACCAGGAATAATGGCACTAAAGCTTTTAGATACTGCTGGTGGAACACCATCCGGCATTTTTATCTGTATATTATGATTTATAAACCATTGGTAGATATAGCCATTAATCAATCCTAAAATCATAGCAACAAATAAACCTTTTGATGCCATGAAAGCGGTAGGCATTCCTGCTCCAGCCTCTCCTCTAATGAAAGGCGTAACTGTAATAAAAGATGATAATGACACAATACCAGCAGGAATACCATCAACTTTGTATTGTCTAGCCATAAAGTAAGCGATACCAAAACTAGCTACAAGACCAAGTAATCCAAAACTACTATCAACACCCTTCCATAAATAGTCAGCAACACCAATATCACCCAGATATTTTTCCCATCCTGGAATAGGAAAACTTGCAATAACCATTAGTAATGAACCTATCAACAATAAAGGTATAGTTAGAGTAATACCGTCTCGAATAGAAACCAACGCTTTATTATTACCCAATCTAGCCGCTACTGGAAGTAACTTTTCTTGTAATAATTTTTCCATAACCTTTTCCTCTTAAATATATTTTATTATCAAAAGTTATCAATTATCTTTATTTTTTGACGTCAAGTTGTTATTTGATTATCTTTTGTTATTTATATTTTACAACTATAAGAAAGCCTTGTCAAGGATTTGTGTAAACATTTGATTATTTTTTATTATCAATATATAATAAAAAGAGACCAGTAAGTAATGAAAAGCTTAAAAAGATTAACATCTACATTTATCCATAGCAAAAAATCATAGGATTTTAAGAATCTGACAACTAGGAAGAAAACTAATATGACCTTATCTAAGAAACAATTACAACTAAGAGCTAAAATACTGGAAACAGTTTACACATTAGGTCCCATTTCACGAATTGAAATCGCTACTAAAACAGGAATAACACCTGCAACAACTAGCAGTATCACAAATGATCTGATTAAAGAAAATATTCTCTTAGAACTTGGTGAAGACGAACACGATACAAGCGTAGGGAGAAAAAAAATCCTGCTAGACATTCAAGCTAAACGATTTTACTACATTGGTTGTGAACTATCTGAAAAACATTTCACTTTTGCTTTAGGAGATAATCTAGGAAATATCTTAAAGGAAGAGAAAGAAATTGTTACTAAACAGTTAATCCAAGAAAAGGGAAATCAACTCATTAACCAGACACTAAAGCAATTCTTAAATAACTGCTCTGATTATGAAATAGAAGCAATTGGAATCGCGCTACCTGGTCGCTATTTAGATGATTATAAAATAACAACAAACAATCCTTTATGGCAACATATCGACTTAGAAATGATTCAATCCCACTTTGATAAGCCTTTGTTTTTCTCTAACAATGTTAACTGTATGGCTATAGGTAAACGCCTATTTAGTCGCCAACAGAATGACCCTAATTTTGCTTATTTTCATTTTGCTAGAGGTATGCACTGTTCTTATATCTACGACGGAAACATTTATGGGAAAGGAAATCTAATGATTGGAGAAATAGGGCATACAGTTGTTTCATCTGAGGGAGAAGAATGTAGCTGCGGGCGCAAGGGATGCTTACAAACTTTTGCTGGAGAATCTTGGTTAATCAAAAAATCAAAAATTCTATATCATCAATCTCCCTATTCTCTACTTCCTAGTTTAGTCAAAAATGCCGATGATATTGATATCCAAGTTATTTTAACCGCTTATCAATTAGGTGACACTGGAATAATCACACTTATCCATCAAGCCTTATTCTATCTTAGTCAAACCATTTTAAATATCAGTATGATGATTGACTCTCAAAAAATCTACCTACATAGTCCTTTACTAACAAATCAACACATCATCCAAAAACTATATAGTGAAATGAACTACAAACCCAAACTGCTCTATAATCGCCTACCTGAAGTCATTATTGAACCTTACAATGATTTTACAGCCGCACACTCAGCTATTGCACTTTGTTTGTATCATACAATTCTACATTCTTAATTTTCTATTACATTTAATAAATAGGCTAAAAAGAGGGAGTATATCATAAAAAGCGAATAAACCTGTTTTCTGAAAATCAGAATTCTGTTTTGTTCGCTTTCTTTATATTTGGAATTATACTCCTATCTCCCCTTTTTCATAATGTATAGTAAAATGAAATAATAACAGGACGAATCGATCGGGACAGTCAAATCGATTTCTAACAATGTTTTATAAGTAGAGGTGTACTATTCTAGTTTCAATCTACTATATTTTCGTACAGGTGCTTCAACCATTTGAACGATTTCAAATCCTTCTTTTTGGTAAAGATTCTGAGCTCTTTGATTTGCCTCGAAGACATTTAGAGAAATACTATCTATATCTTCATTTTCAAAGGCCAAACTAACAAATTTCCTTAAAGCCTGGCTACCTAAGCCTTGCTCCTGTTTCTGGGGGTTGATAAAAAATCTCCCGATATGAAGATTGCTGTCTTCTAGCCTGATTTTCTGGATAAGTCCCACAAACTCTTGTTCATCAAAGATTGAAAAGACTCCTTCCAAGGCTTGAAGGGTCAGTAGAAAAGGAATCCTTGGTCCCATCCATTGTTCTTGAAAGACTTTGCCTAAGGAGTTGGACCATTGGCATACGAGCTGAGCGTTTTCTATACTCACCTTTTCTTCAAAACGAATTGTCATCTTTTCCTCACCATCTTATCTATGTTTCTCCATTATACTATTTCTCCCATTTTTTACGAATAGATAAGTATGATTGATTTTTATTTTTTTCTCGTCGGGAGCATTCTCGCTTCCTTTCTTGGTTTGGTCATTGACCGTTTTCCAGAGCAATCCATTATCAGTTCAGCCAGTCACTGCGATTCCTGTCAGACTCGCTTGCGTCCCTTAGATTTGATTCCGATTCTCTCACAGGTCTTCAATCGCTTTCGCTGTCGCTACTGCAAAGTTCGCTATCCTGTCTGGTATGCCCTCTTTGAATTAGTCTTAGGACTCCTCTTTCTGCTTTACTCTTGGGAATTGCTTTCCTTGGGGCAAGTCGTCCTAATCACCGCTGGTTTGACCTTAGGCATCTACGACTTTCGCCATCAGGAATATCCCTTACTGGTCTGGATGACTTTCCACCTAATCCTAATAGCTTCCTCTGGCTGGAATCTGGTCATGGTCTCCTTCCTTGCTCTTGGAATTTTGGCTCATTTTATCGATATCCGCATGGGCGCAGGAGATTTCCTCTTTTTAGCTTCTTGTGCTCTCGTCTTTAGCGTAACGGAGTTACTGATCTTGATTCAGTTCGCTTCTGCGACGGGTATTCTGGCCTTTCTCCTGCAAAAGAAAAAGGAAAGACTTCCTTTCGTGCCTTTCCTCTTACTTGCTGCTTGTTTGATTATTTTTGGTAAGCTACTGCTTGTCTGATAAAATCCAATTTCTGCCATATGTCCTTCATGAAATTATTTCACAGTTAAATTATAAATTATTTCTTTTGTACAAAGGGATGATGTTATCAAATCGATCTGTTCTTCTATCTTCTTGATACTGATCAAAAAATTTCATTTCGACTGAAAATATTTCGCTTATAAACTGTAAACGAATACTTTGTTTAGACATTATAGTCGCTAGACTGACTAGATGATTACTCAAAACGACGTCCAGAATACTCTTTACTTTGCTTGGTTTTTTAACAAAAATTTGATCATCCAAAGGTTCAATCATTTTGTAACCTTTTTGCGCAATTTGACGATAAAAGTAAGAATGTTGCTTTGGAGTCAATAATCCTAACTTAAAAGCTCGATACTCTAAAGCCTGTATCGAAACATTCAAATCCGACTTCAATAAAATATAACTATCAGGATTGCTGACACGCTTGCCAACCCTCTCTTCAAATTTGACTAAAAACTCTTCTTTTGGCAATAAAAAACATGATGCAAAATAATTTGCTTCTTGCTCCAAACGATTGCCATCTTCATTCATATCTTTATATTTGTGTAAAAGAATATGTCCTAGCTCATGAGCTAAGTCAAAATTTCGACGTACAGATGATTTATTCGTTCCCAACACAATATAAGGTCTTCCCAATTTTGACCATGCGCTATAAGCATCAGCTTGGCCATTAATTAATCGTTCCACGATATAGATGCCTGAACGTTCTAATTTATAAAGCAAATCATGATTATCTTTTGAAATACCTAATTTTTCCCTGGCATAAAGAGCCAATTCCTCAATGGATTCTCCCTTATGATAAGATTCACTCACTACATTACTTAGGTCATGAATTGTAATATTAGGTATAATTACAAAACTTTCAAAATAATCAATCAAACTATCTACCTTATGTAAATACATAGTTTGAATATCTATTGTTTTCCGTGTTGCTAGGTCTGCATTTCTAAAGGCAATTACAGAAGAATCAAATCGAATGCTCTCTTCTTCCTGTTCAAAATAAGTTAAATCAACATGAAATTGGTTGGCCAAATGCATTTTGGTTGATAATTTAGGTTTCGTTTCGTTGGACTCAAACTGCCAAATGGCTTGTTCCGTTAAATTAATTCTCTGAGCTAATTCTGCTCTACTTAAACCATTTAACAGCCGTAATTCTTTCAATACCCGACCATTAAACATTTACATATTCCTTACTACTTTTGACCTTCTTGTTTTTCTATTCTTGGAATAATTTCAAAATCTTCTGTTTCCGATAATTCTGAAAAATTAGGAATATCTTGATATTTAGCTTCTTCGAAATGGTACGAACTTGATTGAATATACTCAGACAAATCTTGAATCAAGTGTAACTGACCAGTTCGTGCATCAGGCATAACAACATCTACAGATATAATATTGTTTTCTGAGTCCGCCTCATAAGTTAAAATCATAAATTTTTCGATATTCGAATTTTTAGTAGCTTGTTCAATTTCTTGAATCATTTCATCAGAAACTAACTCCATCTGAATTGGAAAGGAATGACTATCTTCATCATTTTTGTAGGAAGAATGTTGATTAAGATAAAGTGTATTCATCTGAGCATATTCAAATAAGTAGCCACTCTTATTTTTTTGTACCAAAGGAAATTGGTTCGTAAGTCGCTTCTTACCCTTTATAATTAACAATACTTTCCCATATTTTTCTGTATTTGTTTCAAATTCTAAATATCCCCAAGTCTGTCCTGCTAATTGTAATTTATACTCAAACAAATCTGCTGATGCAAATGCAGTATCAATATGATTAGGTCACGTCCATGCATAACCATTCGACACTATCATTGTCTCTCTTTTTTCTAGACGTTCATCTACATAATCTTTTTGCCCTTTCATCAAAGTATCTACAATTTTTTGTGCCTCAAGCGAATCAAAGAGATCCTGATTCAACATAATTCTTCCTCCTCCAAATACTTTTTAATGAATTATATCATTTTCTTAAAGAAATTACTACAATAATTAGCTTTTTCTTAAAGTTCTGTGTCAGAGTAATTTAGAAAATTATATCTTCTATAGTAAAATCAATTAAAAACTGAACAAATTTATTGGGAAATTCAAATCACTTTCTTAAAATATTTTAGGAACCGTAGTGTAATATTCCAGATTCAATTCACTATAAAACTAGCCTTTCGCCTGCAAAAGAAAAAGGAAAGACTTCCTTTCGTGCCTTTCCTCTTACTTGCTACTTGTTTGATTATTTTTGGTAAGCTACTGCTTGTCTGATAAAATCCTGAATCGGCTCTCCTTGGTGGAGAGCTTTTACTATTTTCGAACCGACGATAACACCATCTGACACCGCATTGAAGCGTTCCAGATCGGCTTGACTAGATACACCAAAACCTGTCAAGACTGGGATGTCGGCCACTTGATGAAGTTGCGCCAAGTGCTTGTCCAAATCTGCACGGTAATTGCCTGATTTCCCTGTCACCCCATTGATGGCAACGGCATAGACGAATCCCTCCGCGCCTTCAATCAACTCTTTCTGGCGCTCAATTCCTGTGGTCAAGCTTACTAAAGGAATCAAGGCGATATCTGTATCTGCCAAAAATGGTTCTACAAAGTTGGCATGTTCATGAGGCAAGTCTGGGATAATCAAGCCCTTCACAGCTGTATCAGCCAGATCTTTGACAAAGTTCTCCACACCGTACTGAAAGAGGGGGTTGAAGTAGGTCATGATGACCAGTGGAATCTCTGTTTCAATGGTTTTCAAGGTTTCAACTAAAGCCTGGGTAGAGGTCCCGTGGGCTAAACTGCGCAAGCCAGCTTCTTCGATAACAGGTCCATCTGCAACAGGGTCTGAAAAGGGAATACCCACTTCAATTGCAGAGACACCCAAATCTTCTAAAAAGTGAATTGTTTCAGCAAGACCGTCCAAACCTTTCTCGTGGTCACCAGCCATGATATAGGGAACAAAAATTCCTTTTCCAGCTGCTTTAATAGCATTCAATTTTTCTGTTAGTGTCTTAGGCATGAGCTTCTCCCTTCTTTGCTGCATCTGCTTCCAAGCGGTCTTTGACTTGAACCACATCCTTGTCCCCACGACCTGATAGGCAGACAATCATAGACTTTTCTGGTCCAAGTTCTTTGGCCAATTTCACCGCAAAAGCGATAGCATGGCTAGATTCCAAGGCTGGGATAATCCCTTCCACACGAGACAAGAGTTGGAATCCTTCCAAGGCTTCTTCATCTGTCACAGGGACATAGCTGGCACGTTTGATATCGTGGTAGTGAGAATGTTCTGGACCAATACCAGGATAGTCCAAACCTGCTGAGATAGAGAAGGCTTCAAGAATTTGACCATGGGCATCTTGGAGCACATCCATGAGAGAACCGTGAAGAACACCCGGACGACCCTTGGTCAAGGTAGCAGCGTGGTGCTCTGTATCCACACCAAGCCCTGCTGCTTCAGTTCCATACATAGCTACTGACTCATCTTCTACAAAGGGATGGAAGAGCCCGATAGCATTCGACCCACCACCAACACAGGCTACTAGGGCATCTGGCAGATCTTGACCTGTCATATCGCGGTACTGTTGTTTAGCCTCTCGACCGATGACACTTTGGAAGTCACGAACGATTTCTGGAAATGGATGAGGCCCCAAGGCAGAACCAAGGATATAGTGGGTATCATCGATATTAGCTACCCATGAACGAAGGGCTGCATTGACCGCATCCTTGAGCACGCGCGAACCATCTGTCACGGCCTCGACCTTAGCTCCCAAAAGCTCCATACGGAAGACATTGAGGGCTTGGCGTTTGACATCTTCCTCACCCATGTAGATGGTACATTCCATGTTAAAGAGGGCCGCAGCAGTTGCAGTTGCCACACCGTGCTGACCAGCACCCGTTTCTGCGATAATTTTCTTTTTACCCATGCGTTTGGCAAGCCAAACTTGTCCTAAGGCATTGTTAATCTTGTGGGCTCCTGTATGGTTAAGGTCTTCCCGTTTGAGATAAATCTTGGCTCCGCCGATATGCTGGGTCAAGTTTTTTGCGTAATAAAGAGGAGTTTCACGTCCTACGTACTGGCGCAAAAGCTGGTTTAATTCCTCTTGGAAACTTGGGTCTGCCTGACTTTCACGGTAGGCCTTCTCCAACTCCAAAACTGCTGTCATCAATGTTTCTGGGACAAAACGTCCGCCGAATTTTCCGTAAAATCCATCTTTATTTGGTTCCTGATATGCCATGCTTTACCCTCTCTATAAATCTTCTAATCTTTTCATGATCTTTTTGTCCATCTGTCTCCACTCCGCTCGATACATCTACTGCATAGGGAGTAAAATGTTGAATTGCTTTTACTACATTATCTTCATTAAGGCCACCTGCGATAAAGAAGGGCTGTGCTAGTCCAGTCGTATCCAGTTGACCCCAATCAAAGGGCTGGCCACTTCCTGCCACAGGGGCATCAAAGAGTAGATAATCTGCCTGAGAATTAGGGACATGCCCATTTCCATCTACCTGCACAGCCTGAATACTGGCACAAGGCAAATTTTCAAATAAATCATCTGCCACCTGACCGTGAACTTGAACCAAGTCCAAGCCAACTTTGTCAATCGCTTCCAGCAGTTCTACCCGACTTGGTGAAACAAATACTCCAACCTTTTTCACATCTACAGGAATAAGCTTTGCCAACTCAGCTGCCTCTTCTAAAGTCACCTGTCTTTTACTAGGTGCAAAGACAAAACCGATATAGTCGGCTCCTGCTGAAACGGCTGTTTCCACCGCTTCTTTGGTCGATAGTCCACAAATTTTAACCTTTGTCAATCTGCAACTCCTTGATTCTCTGGGCCACATTTTCTGCCTGCATAAGAGCTGTCCCTACCAAAATTCCGTTAAAGTATGGGGCTAGTCGTTCCGCATCCTGCCCTGTGAAAATGGCAGATTCAGAAATGTAATAGCGACCTTCCTCAAAGTAAGGGGCTAAATCTACACTGGTCTGCAAGTCGACCTCAAAGGTAGTCAAGTTGCGGTTGTTGACCCCGATAATCTCAGCACCAAGTCTGTGGGCTAGCTCTAGTTCAGCTAGATTGTGAGTCTCCACTAAGACTTCCAGACCAAGCTCTGTCGCGTAGTCATACAGTTTCTTGAGGCGTTCTTCGGACAAGGCTGCCACAATAAGCAAGATAACTGTCGCACCTGCATTGCGAGCGCGGATGATTTGCTTTTCATCTATGATAAAGTCTTTGTTGAGCGTCGGAATCTCTACCTGACTGGAAATTTCCCGTAGATAATCCAAATGCCCTTTAAAGAAAACCTCATCTGTCAACACCGAAATCATCACTGCTCCGTTTTCTTCATAAGTCTGGGCCTGTTGCACAATATCCACATCGAGATTGATATCTCCCAAACTAGGGCTAGCTTTCTTGACCTCAGCGATTACCTGCAAGCGGTCCTGATGATTCTTCAAAAATTCTGCCAAGCGATAGGTCTGGCGCAGAGGCTGGATTTGCTCCAGCTTCATCTGCTCCACCTCACGCGCCTTCTGCTCTAAGATTCGTGCTAAAAATTCCTGACTCATTTTTGGTACTCCTGTAACAGTCTGAGTTTTTCAAGGGCCTTGCCTCTAGCAATCACTTGACGGGCCAAGGCAACTCCTTCCTTGATGCTATCAATCTTACCATTAGCATAGAAACCAAGACCAGCATTCAAGACTGTCGTTTCCAAGAATGGACTTGCTTCGTTTTTCAGAACGCTAAGCAAAATTTCTGCATTTTCCTGAGCATTCCCACCACGAATATCTTCCATAGCATAGCCTTCCATTCCCAAATCCTCTGGAGTAAAGCTTGACAAGCTGATTTCGCCATTTTCAAGAAGTGCAATCTTGGTTGTTCCGTTCAAGCCAGCTTCATCCAACCCTTCTGGTCCAGCAACCACGATGGCACGTTTGCGACCCATATTTTTCAAAACCTGAGCTGTACTTTCTAGGAGTTCTGGACGACTAATTCCAAGAAGCTGTGTTTCTAAAGCCATTGGATGAATCAGTGGACCAGTCAAGTTCATAATCGTTGGAATTCCCAATTCCAAACGAGCTGGCATGATGTATTTCATAGCTGGGTGCATATTTTTAGCGAAGAGAAAGACGATTCCAGTTTTATCAAAGACCTTACCTAGTTCAGCTGGTTTGAGGTCAAGATTGATTCCCAAGGCTTCGAGGACATCTGCGGAACCAGATTTAGAAGAAATCGAGCGGTTACCATGCTTGGCCATGTGAATACCGCCACCAGCCAAGACAAAGGCTGCAGTTGTGGAAATATTAAAACTGAAAGACTTGTCCCCACCTGTACCACAGTTGTCCATGGCATCATGAATCTCAGTTGGAATATGCTGGGCATGTCCTCTCATGACTTGGGCAATGGCTGTGCGTTCTTCAGGTGTTTCCCCCTTCATCTTAAGAGCTAAGAGGAGAGAAGCAATCTGCGCTTCAGTTACACGCCCAGTTACGATACGCTCAATGACATCCGTCATTTCCACACCTGATAAATTTTCAAATTTTGCTAGTTTTTCAATAATCTCTTTCATCCTAGTTTCCTCACTTTACAACCTCCTCGATAAAATTCCGAATAGAAGACAAGCCGTCTGGCGTTCCAATGCTCTCTGGATGGTACTGGAAGCCATAAATTGGTAGGTTTTTATGTTGAATCCCCATGATGGCTTGGTCATCAGTCGAACGAGCTGTCACTTCAAAGTCTTCTGGCATTTCCTCAATCAAAATACTGTGATAACGCATGACCGCACGGCCATCCTCAATACCTTGATACAAAACAGATGGCGCTTCAAAGTTGATATTGCTCTGTTTCCCATGCATGACTTTTGGAGCCAAACCTAGCTTACCACCAAAGACTTCTGCAATGGCTTGGTGACCCAAACAAATCCCTAGAATCGGCTTCTTGCCTGCAAAATCACAAATCATGTCTTCCATCTTTCCAGCATCAACTGGCCAACCAGGACCAGGAGAAAAGACCAGACCATCTGCTTTTTCAGCTTCTTCATACAGCTTGGAATCATCATTTCTCAGAACCTGAACTTCTGCAAAATTCCCAATGTATTGGGCCAAGTTATAGGTAAAAGAATCATAGTTGTCAATCAATAAAATCATGGTCTTAGTTCTCCAATTCTAGTCATAGATTTTGCTTTGTTAATGGTTTCTTGGTATTCGTTTTGGGCGATAGAGTCGTAGACAATCCCTGCCCCAGCCTGCACATAGGCTCTTTGATTTTTGAGAATCATGGTTCGGATGGCGATGGCCAAATCCATATCACCCGTCGCAGACAAGTAGCCGATTGCTCCTGCATATACGCCCCGTTTTTCCGTTTCCAGTTCATAGATGCGTCTCATAGCTCGAATTTTTGGTGCTCCAGAAACGGTTCCAGCAGGAAGCGTTGCTTTCAAGGCATCCATAGCAGTGAGTTCTGCAAGCAAACGTCCCTTGACCACACTGGTCAAATGCATGACGTAGCGGAAGAGCTCCACCTCCATATACTTAGTAACTTGGACACTGGCCGTTTCAGAGATGCGGCCAATATCGTTACGCCCCAAGTCTACCAACATTCGATGTTCTGCTGTTTCCTTCTCATCAGAGAGGAGGTCAGTCGCCAAGGTCTTGTCTTCTTCATCCGTAGCCCCTCTTGGTCGCGTCCCTGCAATCGGATTGGTTGTCACGATGCCATTTTTGACAGAAACCAAACTTTCTGGACTGGCACCGATGATTTGATAATCCCCAAAGTCATAGAAATAAAGGTAATTAGATGGATTGGTCACGCGGAGATTTCTGTAGAAGTCAAATGGATTTCCAGTAACCTCTGCTGAAAAGCGCTGGCTGAGTACGCATTGGAACATATCACCATTACGAATCAAGTCACGAGCTGTTTCCACCATTTCCTCAAACTTCTGAGGAGCGATATGAGGTTTGAAGTCTAACGGAGATAGATCCAAGTCTTCAAATTCATTTGGAGCAGGAATGCGTAATTCCTCAAGCACTTGGTTCAAGGATTTTTCCAAGGCCTCTTGACTGCGCTCACTATAAAGTGCATCCTCTATGACATGTATCTTCTCCTTCTTGTGGTCAAAGACCATATAGCTCTCATAGACAAAGAAATGCATGTCTGGCGTCCCAATTGTATCCTCAGGGATTTGACCAATTTCTTCATAAAGTGAAATCATATCGTAACCCACAAAACCAACGGCTCCACCACCAAAAGGTAGCTCTGAGTGGTGCTGACTCTTATGAATCACTTCATAAAGGAAATCCAAGGGATCCCGATCAATCACTTGACCATTTTGATAGAGAACTCCATTTTCAAACTTAATCTCAAAAATTGGATTATAGGCTAGGATAGAAAAACGAGCTGTTTCCTTGTCTCTCGGAATACTCTCTAAGATAACCTTGTGTTGCCCCTTTAAGCGCATATAAGCCAAGATTGGTGATAAGACATCTCCATGAATGATTCGTTCCATTGTAATTTTCCTTTCAGTTCTAATTCTAGTTCGTAGCGACTGTATGAAAAATCCCCACGCAAAATAACTTGCGTGAGGACGAAATTCGCGGTGCCACCTCAATTATAGGATTTCTCCTATCTCTCATTCCTGTCTCAGATATCTCCTGTAACAGGCTGTGCGATAAAGGGCACTCCCTTGAGAATGATGTTTTCTTCTCTCGTTTCAGATGAACCCAACTTTACAGCTTTCTCTGCTTGTTTTCAGCAACCACAAGCTCTCTGTGAGAGAAAGAACTGTAATTTTTCCATCTATTATTTTTTAGCTTCTAGTAGTCTGCAATCGCAGCTAGGTCCTTGCCTCCACGACCAGAGACATTGATGAAGAGATGTTCATCTCGGTACACCTTTATACTCTTCGAAAAACTCTTCAAACCGCGTCAACGTCGCCTTGCCGTAGGTATGGTTACTGACTTCGTCAGTTCTATCTGCAACCTCAAAACAGTGTTTTGAGCTGACTTCGTCAGTTCTATCCACAACCTCAAAACAGTATTTTGAGCTGACTTCGTCAGTTCTATCCACAACCTCAAAACAGTGTTTTGAGCAACCTGCGGCTAGTTTCCTAGTTTACTCTTTGATTTTCATTGAGTATTACTAGCTTTTTTCGTATTAGTCCAGCCTTTTTGTTTGCTTTTAGTAGTAGGCAAGGAGCTGTAGATAGAACTCAAGTTCATCAAAGCGACTTAAGGCCCTAATAAAAGATAAACCAAACGACGGATAGAAAAAAGCCCACACACAGAATATACTTCCGTGTGAGGGCGTTGGTAACGCGGTGCCACCTCAATTATAAAGGGACTATCCCTTTACATCTCTGCCTTGTTTAACAACAAGCTGCACTGTAAGGTGTGCGCACCGAATTTTCATTGTTTCAAATTCATTTTCAAAATCAGCCCACTTTCACTACTTCCAACCACCTATTCACAACCACCACAGGCTCCCTGAAGATCAAAAATAGTTACTTTTCTGATTTATTGAACTTATTTTAATACTTTGTTTTTTCTTTGTCAAGACTTTTTTACGATTTTTTTGAAAATATCATTCGAATGTGACCATGTCTTCCTTAGATCGAACATGAACATGTCCCACTTGTTAGAAATTGGATCCAACTCAATAGAAACTGAATGGAGGCTAAACAGAACTTATTTTAGAACACTCCATCTTTTCCACTAGGATTTTCAAGAATTAAACAATACTAGAAACTCTGTCTCCTAACAAATTTAGGAGAAACTTCAACAGATGTGACACTTTCCCCTTTAATAATTGCTAAAACACCTTCTATCATTTCTTTAGCCAATTTAACATAATTGGGAGCAATTGTAGACAAAGCTGGAGTATAATACTGAGAAATAGGAATATTATCAAATCCAATGATAGAAATATCATCTGGAATAAGAATTCCTTTCTCATAGCACGCACGAATCAAGCCCTGAACCTTTTCATCTCCTGAAACAAAAATAATGTCCGGATAATTTTGGGTAGTCAAGTGCTGCATTGCATAAGAATAAACTGAATCAATTGTAGATAAGCCATAAATGACTTTTAAATCCATAAAGTAATTTTTATCATTCAGAAAAGAACGCACACCTCTTTCACGATCCTTATTAACATGGGATTCTCCTCCCATAAGCAACCACATATTTTTAAATTTTTCTTCAGTTACAGCTTTCATCATATCATAAGTAGCTTGAAAATTATTATTAGATACATAGACTACTCCAGACGTTTGAGATTCACCGAAAACAAGAAAAGGCATATGGTTCTTCTTTAAATACTGAATTCTGATATCATCTACACTTTCATAAAAAACAATAACACCATCTACTAGGCTACCTGTGCTTGATATAATTGAATTACTAATTGTATCCTCCTCTCCAAAGTACTCAACTATAGCATTAACACCAAATTCTTTACACGTCCGTAACACTTTATCTAACAGCGTATGAAACCAAATTAAAGGAAAAGAGTCGATTTTTTTTACAGAAATCAATATATTTATAGCTTCTTTTTTAGTTAAATTTTTTGCATACGCATTTGGAATATACGACAATTCCTCTATAACTTTTTGAATCGCTTGATAAGTTTCTTCTTTAACATTTACTCCGCCATTAATAACTCGTGAAACTGTTTTTGGAGAAAAACCTGATAAACGTGCAATATCATAAATAGTTACCTTTTTCCCATTTATATTTTTCATTTCAGTCCTCCATTACGAACATTCTAATATTACTATACAATATTTAATTTTTTTTAACAAGAGAATTTAGTAAATTATTTAAGATCCACAAATTCACAAAATTAATTTTACAAATATTCTTTCCCTTCAAAAAAGTTTAAATTGCATTTCACACCTTTATTTTTAAGAATGTTTCCAACTTCACGACAAATAAATTCATATGAGAAAAAACTGCCATGAAATTGTAGATTAACTTTTTCAGTAAAATGTGTAGGATTTATAAAAACATATAATAGCCTGTCAATGTAACATTTTAACATAGAGTTAATTTTTTCTTTAAAGATAACATTTGTTATCAACTCATCAGGAGGTAAATGAAAGGCAAACACCATTTCACAAATATCATAAAAAGAAATAAATTTGTATACTTGTATCAAACAATTATTATCAAAATATTCTATTTTACCTAAATCAAAATTGATTTTATAATCTTTCATAAAAACCTCTGAGCAAAAATCTACTCAAAAATTAGATGATTAAAACATCTAAAAAACAAAAGGACAAAAACATCTGTCCCTTTGTTTACTAAATTTCAGCTAATTTCTTCGACATAAATAACACCTACAATATTAGCAATTTCTTCCATCAGTCGAAGATGTTCAAATCTACCTGATAATTCCAGAGTAATAAATGACGCTATTTTTTTGTCCGGAACATCAAAGTATTCAATTCTGTCAGAATTAACATCTCCAAACGCTGTTCTTGAATCGGTCATTCTGATACCATTTTCTGCACAATAAACCAATACACGATTATAGGCTTCTGTAGATTTAACCACTATATACAATTCAATCATTTTAGAACGATTTTGCAGATATTTTTTTAGTGGTTGGAACATGGATATCACACCCCAAACAGAAATAGCTACTAAAAGAGCTCCCTCATAAAAACCTACTCCAATAGCTAATCCAATTCCTGCCGAAGCCCAAATGCCTGCTGCAGTTGTCAGACCTGTAATTTTCTTTTTATCTGTAATAAGAATCGTTCCAGCGCCTAGAAAACCCACACCTGATATAACTTGAGCTCCTAATCGTGTAGGATCTCCTGTCCCAAATTTATAAGATACGTATTCATTCGTCATCATAATCAAACATGCAGCTAGACAAACAATACTATAAGTTCGGATGCCTGCAGGCTGGGATTTGCTCCCTCTCTCTAAACCAATTATACTACCAATGACTACTGATAAAACAATCCTGACAACTATTTCAATATTTGATAACCCAAGACTAGTGGCTGTCATGATTATTTCCTTACTTTACGCCCCGGTCTTTGTGTGAAGTATAATACCGTTCCAGAAATAATCATCAGAACAATTGTATAAACAAATACCAGAGCTTGTGCATTAGATGTTGCTGTTTCATCACCTGCAGATCGAATCGTAATACCTAATGGTTGAGCTAGGGGATGGTAAAGGAATACAGATAAGTCGAAGTCAGTTAATAAAGAGTTAAAGTTTAAAGCAATAACAGAGAGAACAACCGGTAAAATAAATGGAATGATAACCTTCATCATAGTATAAAAAGGTGAAGCACCCATACTTCTTGCTGCATCTTCCATCTCATCATCAACACTAAATAAAATAGCACGTACCATTCTATAAGAAAATGGGATTTTTACAACTATATATGCAATAAGTAGAATTACCAAACTACCTACCAAAATCTGATTCAAGACAAGAAATTGTGGCTGATTAAAAGTAAATAATAAACTTACTGCTAAAAGTGTACTTGGTAGTAACCAAGGAAGTAGAGCACCATATTCAAATAAGAAATCAAAACGAGATTTATGTTTTCTGACAACACGAGCAAATACAACTGCGAGAATTGTTGCTGTTGTCGCAGCAATAATAGAATAAATAAAGCTGACCAAGAATGGAGAGAATGCCGCACTATTACTAAAGAATAAGCGATAATTTTCTAAAGTAAAGTTTGATAATGTTAAGTTACCTGTTTGAATTGCAACTGGATCTGTAAATGAGTATAATACTATAAAAATTAGTGGAAGCATGAAAACTGTGAACAATCCATATGCTACAATGTGAGCAATGATATTCCAAGGCTTAGACGCAATTTTTTGTTTTTTAAGAGGCGCTTTAGTCTTAGAGATAGAAATATAATTTCCACCTTTTTCTATCTTATTCATGATAGTAAGCAAAATTGTAGTTGCAATACCTAAAATAATTGCAAGTAAGGCAGCTAAATCACGAGAATTCCCCATCCCTGCAAATGTAATAATCATTGGATTTATAGTTTGAAATTCTTTACCACCAACAATCATGGGTGCTGCTACTGCAGATAAACCACTAAGAAAAACCATAATAGTAAGTGCAAATAGAGTTGGAATTAAGGTTGGTAACACTACTTTTCGGAAAACAGTAAATGGTTTTGCTCCCATATTTCGAGCAGCCTCAATAGTGTGATAGTCAACGCTTCGAATTGTATTTGTTAAAAACAATGTATGATTAGCAGTTCCTGAAAATGTCATAATGAATAAGACTGCACCATACCCAATAAACCAGTTAGAGTCTAAAGAAGGGATAACATTTTGTAAAAATTTTGTAATCAATCCATAAGGACCATAGACAAATTTATATCCAGTCGCTAAAACCACTCCTCCATAAATTAAAGAGGTCATATAACCTAATTTTAAAATTTTAGCACCTTTAATATCAAAGTACTCTGTAAATAGAACACAAAGAATACCTACGACATTAACTGTAATAATAAGTGAAAATGCTAACTTAAAACTGTTCATAATACTCTGAAGTGCCCTCTGAGATTTTAGAACACGATGTACAGCATCAAGGGAAAATTCTCCTCCTTTTACAAATACATTCACTACTAGATCAAAGTTTGGATAAATAATAAATGTTACTAAGAACCAGATTAACCCTAAACGAATAAGCCAATCTTTTAAATTTAATTTATGACGCATACTGCACCTCCTTAAAATTGCAGAACGTCTGATGGTGTGATAAATAATTCCACACTTTCTCCGACAGATCTAATAGCAGCCTGACTATCAATACTTGTTACATTAAGAATCTGACTTTCAGAAACTTTTATTGTATAGTGAATTGTAACTCCAGAAAACTCAACATCAATAATTGTCCCTTTTAGAATGAAATCTTGTTCAGTTTCACGATTGAATCGAACTTTCTCTAATCGAATGTATCCTTTTTTATCCTCTAAGAAAACGCTTGTATTTTTCAATAATACTTCGTGGACTGTTTCATCGGTCAAAACATTAATATCTCCAATAAAATCACATACAAATTCAGTTTGAGAATTATGATAAATCTCCACTGGTGTACCGACCTGTTCGATGTATCCATTGTTAAAGACTGCAATTCTATCAGATAAAGTCAAGGCTTCCTCTTGATCATGAGTAACATATAAAGTAGTAATACCTAACTCTTTTTGAAGTCTTTTCAACTCTTTTCTCAAATCTACACGTAATTTTGCGTCAAGGTTTGACAATGGTTCATCTAGACAAAGAATTTTAGGTTCAAGAACCAGAGCACGAGCCAATGCTACCCTTTGTTGTTGACCCCCAGATAATTCTGATACATTACGCTGTAACTGTTGATCAGAGATCTTAATTTTTGCTGCCACTGCTGATACTTTAGCTTTAATAACATCTGGAGCTACCTTCTTAACTTTTAAACCAAATGCAATATTATCAAAAACAGTCATAGTTGGAAATAGCGCATAAGATTGAAATACAATACCAATTCCACGCTTTTCAGGTTCCAAATGAGTGACATCTGTTCCATTAACTTCAATACTTCCTGATGATGGATCTAAAAAACCTACCAATGCTCTCAAAGTAGTTGATTTACCACATCCTGAAGGCCCAAGAAATGTAAAGAATTCCCCTTCATGTATATCTAAATTCAGATTATCAATTGCAACAAAATCACCATATTTAATTTGAATATTATCAAATTTAATCATCTCACTAACTCCCTCTATTACTAAAACCAAAAGCCTCTCTTTATTTCTTCCTTAAATTTAGAAATAATAGAGAGACTTGGACATAAAAAATAACTCTTATTTCTTATTTTACGTATTCTAATTCAGCTTTTTCTACCCATTCATCCAAATGCTTTCCAACAGCTTCCCAGTCAATATTTTGTGGTTTCACTTGATCAACAAATTTTTTCGTATCTTCAGGTAACTCTTTTAGGGCATCTTTATTTGCAGGAATAGATCCAAATTTTTTGCTATATTCTACTTGAATTTCTGATTGACCAAACCAATCAATAAATTCTTTAGCTAACGCTTGTTTTTTACTAGTGCTTAAAACCATAGTTTGTTCAGTTACAAATGGTACACCAATCTCAGGAGTCATAACTTTGAATTCAACATTTTGTTCTTTTTGTCCGACTAACGCTCCAGAACCCCACATCATACCGTATTGGATAGCGTTTTCTTTGTCTAATACTTTAACAACTGTGCTTTCACCTTTTTGTAGTGTATAGGCATTTGCAAAGTATTCTTTTGCAACTTCCCAGCCCTTTTCCGATACTCCTAAATCACCTTTTTCATCAAGATAACGAACTAGAATACTTGCGTAAATGGCGCGTCCAGTCCCACCAGTTAAGCCATAAATGGAATATTGTCCCTTATATTTACTAGCTAACTCTGTCCAGTCTTTTGGCATTTCTTTTGCATCAGGAGCTCCAATCAATACCAAGGGTTGAACAATAACTGGGTTATAATAATTATCTTTATCTGATAAAGATTGATCAATTTTATCTAACCATTTAGGCTTGTACTGTACTAGTAATTTTTGATCTCTAATTTTATTTGAGTCAACAGCACCAATTCCAAATACCATATCTGCAACTGCATTATTCTTCTCAGCAATAACACGGTCTGCTAATTGAGCGCCAGCAATATCAACCATTTTTATATTAAAACCAGCTTCTTTTGCTTTAGCAGTTAACCAATCACCACGACCATTTGAGACTGAGTTCGAATAGATTACTAATTCTTGACTTTTATCAGCTTTTTCTTCAGATGAAGAAGCAGTCGTAGAATTTGAACCTCCAGAGCAAGCAGCAAGTGTAGTAAGAGCAACTCCCGTTGCAAGTACAGTAGACCAAACTTTCATTTTTTTCATGATAAGTTCTCCTTTTTTATTATTTTATTTAAATTTTTCGTGATATGGAACAAATTGTCTCATATCTTCAAATACAGTATAGTCAATACGGTTTACAGTAATAGTTGGAATCTTCTCTAATAAAATTTCAGTTAATTTTGCTCTGACTTTAGTAAACTCTTCTTCCTCCTCTTCGGTTAGAGGAATCCGAAGATACCCAATTGAAATATGGAATTGATATCTATCATGATTAGGGAAACAAACACCTGCTTTTTCTGAGACATAAGTACGAATTTCTTCTAATCTCTTTGCAGAAGCTTCATCTGCAGGTTCAACTAGTATGTTTTGTTTTCCCATTTCAGTTATACACATATGAATTTCTTCATCCAACAATGGAAAAATTTCAAGTTGTTTAGCAAAGTAATCATGTATTTCCTGTAAAGGTGTATCTAGAGGAAGATTACTGCTCCAAAACTCCGTTTCACGATTTTCATGGCACAACAATTCAATTACAGTCATGTGAATAGAATTCCTTGGAGTTAAAGTAAACTTATCGATAAATGGTAATTCTCTATAACGTGATTGAATAATATCAACAACTTCCATCAAATCTTGTTTAGTATAAAGATTTGCTACAACTGTATTCCCAGGGAAATGATTAAATTCCCCATTTTCTTTGAACTTAATTTTTGTTAAGTTTTTCATATAAAGACCTTCTTTTTTATATTTGACATCGGTGTCATTGTGTTTACATTATACAATGAAACCGTTTCCTTTGTCAAGCGCTGTCAAACATTTTTTTTAATTTATCTTTCATTAAAAGGTTAAGTAATTTTTCCAAAATACAGCACTCATATAGACAGTATCATCAATTATAGCCATTGGGATTTTTTGATTGCCAATTCCATGTATCTCTACACATGTCTTCAATCGATTTTGTTGTCCTCCAATTTAATTCCTTATATGCTTTGTCTGCATTTGCATAATAAGTTGCAACGTCTCCTGAACGTCTTGGAACTATTTTATAAGGAATAGGGATCTTATTAACACTTTCAAATGTATTTACAAGTTGTAATACACTAGTGCCTTCTCCCGAGCCTAGGTTATAGATATAAACATCTGTTTTTTCAGATACTTTTTCTAAAGCTTTTATATGTCCTATTGCTAAATCTACTACTTGAATCTTTTATCTCATTTTTCCCTTTTTCAAATAAGTTATCTACTCTATGATCAGTTATTTCCATTTCGTTTACTAACATGACGCAGTCACCTAGCATCATATACTCCAACTTTTTTTCTGAAAGTTTAGCAAATATTGGTAAGCGATAATATAGTATATTGAAACTAGAATAGTACACCTCTACTTCTAAAACATTGTTAGAAATCGATTTGACTGTCCTGATTGATTTGTCCTATTATTATTTCATTTTACTATACTCTGTTAATTCATATGAGTTTAAACCGATTTCATCTTTAACCTCGAGTAAAGCAGTTTCAAATATTTGTTTAAGAGTTTTTGATTCTTTACAATTAACCGACAAACTTTCTGATAAAATATGTACAACTTCTGAGACTGAATAACCTATCTCCTCTTTAGAATTATATAAATCTGTAGCTCCACCAATAATCCAAAAATACTGATTTTGTGAACCTACAATATCCTCATTTTCTACGGAACTTCCTTGTATCGAACAAATTTTATTTATCTTTACCATAATACTTCAACCCTTTTAGTGTCAAAAGTAAACCAATTCCTGTCACTGTTAAGAATAGTTCCATAATCTTGTTCGAACCAGTCTTTGGTAATTTTTGTTTTACATCTACTATTTCTTTAGATTTATTAATATGATTTTCAGTTTCTCTGCCATCTCCAACTATTTTATAGTTTACTTCTTCTGTCTTATTATCTTGTTTATTGTCGATCTTGTCATTCATTTGTCTATTATCTTTACTTGAGTTAAACTCTCCGTTCTTCTGGTTACTATCAATTACATTATTTGAATTAGATTGTTTTTCCTCTTTGTTTTTTTCTTTTTCGTTTTTATCACTTAAATTATTTGTTACAATTTTGTAAAGCCCATTCTCCGTTACAATATTGAAATTACCATCGCTATCACGTATAACAGGTTCTTTCCCATTTGCATTAGATTTGATGAATGATATATACTTACTGGATAAATTATAAAATTGGTTATTTAAAACGGTTATTTTACCCTTTGAATCCTCAATAACAATTCCTTCTTTACCACCGAATATACTATTCTCTGAGACTACTAAATTATCACTAACTCGTAATAATTCAATATTTGGTTGTTCTGTTTCCTTAGAATTATTATTAATTACATTTTTTGTTACAGTAATATCTGATACTTTTCCTAAATATTCTGCACTATCTTTTGCAACTCGTATCACTTTTGTTTTAGGATCGGCAATATTAAATATATTTTCGGCGATAACCACCTGTTTATTTAAATCTAATAGGTCTTTAGTGTTTTTATAGCTATAAGCATTTACTAAAGCTGCTCCGCTTTCTCGATAATGTACACTCTCTCCTTTAACTTTCTTATCAAAGCGATTTCCTTTGATTAATACATCAGTGAATCCTGTAAAACGTACACCTGCATACATCATGTTATCAAAATGATTATTTAAAATTTTAATATTAGAGGGGTTCTGTGTCGACAATGTTTGATAGTGTGTGCCAATTGCTGTTACTAATTCCCCAGATTTATCACTTTTGCCAAAATAGGAATTTTGAATAGTCACATTTTCAGATTTTTTCCCATCATCATTCAAGGCATAAGGAAAACCTTTTCTAGTTAATGGTTCAATCTGAATGCTCTCCTTACTTATGATTTGCCCATCCTTCATCGTTTTGGGTAAGGCTTGCCCAAGAAAACGAGAATTATCAACTAATACATTTTTCGAACCTGCAATTTGAATAGCATGCCCTTGATAACTATCCTTGAATGTTACATTTTTTATAGTTACGTTATTTGAATTCCCAATAGCAAATGCACCTGAAGAATTTATAAGTGGTAGATTTTTTGCTTTAGTTCCTTCTTCATTCAAAGCACCGTTCATATCAATCGTACCACCAGAATAACTAATATCTTCTGTTGGGCCCCATTCTACTTGCGCACCATCATCCGTAAATAAACCTGTCATAAAAACAATGGAAGGGTGATTCTTAATATTTATACCATTTAGAATTGTAGCTTTCTCATTCAATTCTAAGTGTGTATGACTTTTTAAAAAAATAATTTCTTTTACTAAATAAGTTCCTTCAGGAAAATATACATTTCCTCCACCTAGCCCTTGAGCTGCAGCATCTATTGCATCTTGAATTGCTTGTCGATCATCATGAATCCCATCACCTACCGCACCATAATCTTTTACACTTAAAGCAGTATCTTCAAATTCTTTTTTGATAATTCTGTCACTTATAACATCTTCCTTATAACTCTTATTTTCATTAGTAGATGTTACTGTAGATTCAACTGTTCTGTTGTCTAATTGTGAATTGGAACGAATAGTACCATTAGAGCTGATACTATTAACACTTAACGAATTATCTAAACCATTAGTGGTTGAATTAGAGGCAATCATTTCAGCAGAACGATTCTGATTAACAGTTGGTGAATTATCTAAATCATTAGTAATTGCATTAGAAGACTCTTTTGTAGCCATCGGTGAAGAACTAGTAACAACTTCATCCGATAAAATACCTTGGCTTCCCAAAATTGAAATTGCCAATAGTACCGAGCAAGTCCCCACCTTTAATTTACGAATACTGAATACCTCATTAGGAACAAAATATTTCATCAGAACCTCCAATTTTTTTACTATTTTTAACAATTGATTATTACTTTTCTTAAAATAGATAGAATGACACCGCTGTCATTATCTTTATCATATATTTTCCAAATTGAATTGTCAAGGAATAACACAAGAAAATATTAAAATTTATACTCTTCGGAAATCTCTTCAAACTAGGTCAGTGCCGCCTTGCCCTAAGTCTAGGTTACTGACTTGGTCAGTTCTATAGTAGACTGAAACTATAATAGTACACCTCTACTTCTAAAACATTGTTAGAAATCGATTTGACTGTCCCGATCGATTTGTCCTATTCTTATTTCATTTTATTATATCTACAACCTCAAAGCAGGGTTTTGAGCTATCTATGGCCAACTTCCTAGTTTGCTCTTTAGCCTTCCATTCAAAAGTGATGCTATCTTTCTTAGCTTGAATATAAAATATCCCATTTACTATATTTAAATTTGTTGATATGTTGTAAATTATAAATGAAAGAACAAATATCTTGTCATACAAGCATTCGCCAGGGATATTTACATGAATATCGCTCATATGGCGGATTGAAACTAAAACACTACAATATATTTCTTAAATAGACCTTCTATAAAAGCTAGATTTAACCTCGATAAAAATAGATGCAGTGCTTCTAAAATACTGGAATAGGGCATATAGGTAATCGTAGACAAGTGTTTTATAGATTGTCTCGCGGGAGATCTAATGATGTATAGCAAGCATCACTAAACATATAGAATATTTGTATTATTATAATATCAATATGCTATAAATTCTATCATGCAAAAGAATGACTAGAACATGAAAGACAGGCACAAAACTTTGAACAATATTCTGAAAACAAAAAAAGACGCGAGTTTCCACAATCTCACTCATGGAAACTCACGTCTTTCAAAAAATAGGGTGAATTAAAAACTAGAACAAGACACTAGATTTTCTAAATGATGTCTAGTAAGGATTCTAAATGCTACACCAAATTGCTCACATCTTATTTCAAACCACGGGACTCCCACAAGAAAGGAAAATCCTATAAAAATTCTCTCTCTGAGGAGAGAGAGGCCTCAACTACAGGTGTAAACTATTATCAATTGAAAACAACAGTTTTTACACTCAATTAGACTTTTTAGGGACAGGATCACTTTCGCTTGACTGTAGTTTGTCATTTTTTTGATAAAGTTAGCACTTTTTCAGAAACTGTTTTGAAAGTCTCAATGATATAGTCTACTTCTTCATCGCTTAATTTAGTATGAAGAGGGAGGGTAATTTCATTCTCAAAGAAGGCATAGGCCTTAGGATAGTTCGTCATATCAAATCCAAGATTCTTATAGGCTGTCAAGAGAGGAAGCGGTTTGTAGTGAACATTACTTGCAATTCCTGCTTTAGCCAATTCTTGGATGATGAGGTTGCGTTCTTCTAGGCTTGCTCCTTCTACACGGGTGATGTAGAGGTGGCGTGAAGATTCGACAGTTTCAGTCTTGTGTGCCAAAGGATGGATGCGAGAACCTGCAAAACCACTATCATAGCGGTCCACAATATCCTTACGGCGTTGCAACAAACTTGGATAGCGGTCCAATTGTACCAAACCAAGTGAAGCCATGATATCGGTCATGTTGCACTTATAGGCTGGTGTAACGATATCGTATTCCCATGACCCCAGTTGCATCTTGGCAAGAGCATCCTTAGTTTGCCCGTGAAGGGAAAGGATTTGGAATTCCTTGTACATCTCTTCGTCATCAATCACTGGATTGGCTTTCCAAGTCGCACTTCCACCTTCTGCCGTTGTAAAGTTCTTAACGGCATGGAATGAGAAGGAAGTAAAGTCAGCGATAGAACCAGAAGGTTGTCCTTTATAAGTAGATCCCAAAGCGTGGGCACTATCAGAGACAATGACAATACGGTTAAAGGCCTTTTGCCACTTGCTTGAAGCGGTAAAGAAGTCACGTTTTTTCTCCACGACTTGGAACAAACGGTCATAATCGCAAACAATCCCTGCGAGCTCTACTGGGATAATCACCTTAGTTTTCTCAGTGATAGCTTGCTCAAGCAGGTCATAGTCCATCTCAAACGTATCTGCTTGGATATCCACCATGACAGGGGTTGCTCCCACGTGCGTAATGACACTACATGAAGCCGTATAGGTTATGGCTGGAACGATGACTTCATCACCAGGTCCCACTTCAAAAACGCGTAAAATCAACTCCAGAGCGGCTGTCGCAGAGTTGAGACAAACAGTCTTAGGTGTCTGTGTGTAAAGAGACAAGCGGCGCTCCAGTTCTTTTGTTTTAGGACCTGTTGTGATCCAACCAGAACGCAGGGTATCCGCTACTTCAGCAATTTCTGCTTCTGTGATATCAGGCGGTGAAAATGGAATATTGTAATTTGGCATTGATTTGCTCCTTTTATCTGTACTCATTCTCTTATGACTACTTTATTTTAGTACCTTAAACACGGTTTGAAACATGATTTTGATGTCCCCAAAGAAACTAAACTCTCGGAGATAGGCGAGGTTATAGCGCATCTTTTCAGGAAGAACAT